>PGYG01000014.1:0-1814 GCA_002839545.1 Candidatus Methanoperedentaceae archaeon HGW-Methanoperedenaceae-1 | reverse complement strand
TCTCTTTCGGGACTAACTCCATGAGAACAAAATGTTTTTCCCCAACTCCCTGGGCAAGGGGTTTTTTCTGGTACATCGGACGTTTATCGTCCGGATGCCCATAAGGTAAATAATCCAGAATATATGCTGTTTCTTCTTTTTCCAGCTTTTTCCCGAAAATTGTCATGACATACCACCCTTTTGATAACTCTATTTAAACTATCAATATAATTACAGTAAATGTTTATATATCTTTACAATAGATTTTCAGGAATACTGTAAAACCAGGTCAAGTATCTGTTTAAGTTCTTCTTCAGTTAATGTGTATCGCTCTTTTGCATAGATAGATCTTATTTCATCGTTTGAGAGAGGAAGTATGTCTGCGATTCTGATTGCGATTTCAGGTTTCATTTTTTCAAGTTTCAGCAGCTTGTTGACCATTTCCCTTGATTGTTTAGCGTCAAGTTTAGAAAAAGTTTCAACATGGGCTATTGCTTTTCGGAGTTCATAACCGAGTTCAACCTCTTCTTGAGTCTCTTTCTTCCTTGCGTCCCTCACCTGAATAAGTAAATCTTTTACTTCAGGAAGAGTTACTAACTCTTCATTAATTACTTCCTTCACAATCATTAGTTCACCTGTTATTTCTGAGTGGTCAAATGTTCAGGAAGGACAATTACTTCTTTCATGGAATTGCCGTCGCGGACTCCGACAAGATATGCCCTGCCCCGCTGCCCCACGACTTTCCCCGTCTTACCGTGGAATTTGTGATGCGGCATTCCGTTCTGGATACCGGGGTCAAGGTCTATGTTTACAATGTCACCCGCTGTAAATTGCTGAATTGCACGGGTTATTGTAGATAACCCCTTCTCTCTTACTGTTTTCTTGAGTTTATATCGTGATTTCCTTCTTGTTCCGTGGGTTTTTGCCATAATAATCCTCTGAATTATGTGTATAAGTATAAGTTATTTACCATCTACCTTTATTACGTCAAGTTCAATAACTTTTGCCTCATGTCCGGTCAATCCGGCAATGCTGGGCACAGTCCGCCCGCCGTCGCCTGATGTTAACTCTTTTACATAGAGTCCGCCTTCGCAATGCACCTTGATTACTGCGGTATTCCCGTTGAACGATTCAAGTTCGACAGAGTAAACCTTGCGCGGGCGTTCAAGGTCTGCGCGCCTGTGGAGCACCCGTGTGGGTGTTTTTTGCCTGATGACGGATTCATTCAATATGTCAATAGATGATTTAAGTTTTTCCTCTGTGGTGTTATGTTCTATTGTCAGGCGGTAAACCTTGTCTGCTTTCATGGATTTTAAATTTTCAACTTTTTCCCGATTGACAAACTTTAGACCAATGACCTCGATTTTGCCGTTTGCGCCTGTATTTATTGCAGATTCAAGGGCTTCAGGGTCAAAAGTCCTTATATGGGGGCGCTTGGCTTCAACAACGAACGGGCGACCGTCACCAAGCATCAACGCGTCAATATCCTCGCGCCCCGCACCGTGGAATGCAGTCTCCTCACACCGCGCAGCACCCACAAGATGCGGCTTGATTAATTCATCCACTGATTCAGCATACATCCTGCCGGTATTATCACACCGTCCGCAGCCCTTCCCGCCGCATTCCCTGCACGGCCACCGTGTCTGGGGAATTCCCCGTATGAGTTTTTTGTACCTGCCGTATATGTAGATGGAATTAACTTCAAGCCCGACACTATCGTTTTCAAGGTCAAGAAGCGCAACAATCTGGGGATTCTTAAGGTTTGCCCTCTTTCCTGTAAGCTTCTCTATGCGTTTGCCAACCTCACGGTTCATTTCAGTTTTCAGGGGTTCGGC
>PGYG01000013.1:42332-59319 GCA_002839545.1 Candidatus Methanoperedentaceae archaeon HGW-Methanoperedenaceae-1 | reverse complement strand
ATCAGTAACCGAACCCTCAATATCCACAGCATGTTTAACAAAGTCGCCGTTCTGTAGTGAAGTGACATTTATTTCAGGTGCTGTATTGTCAAAGTTGACGAGTGCTCCTTCTGCCCCAATATTCCGTGCCCTATCAAAAGCATAAACTTCTATAGTGTGGTTGCCGTCAGGGTAAAGGGTGGTGTCCATATGGTATGGAAGTATTGTTGAAACCTCATTCCCGTCAACCCTTACCGACAAGCTTTCGAAGTTCGCTTCTAATATATCAGCGTCAACTGTTATATCCTGCCTCAGGTAAAAACCAGGAAGGCTTCTTATGCTAACTTCAGGCTGCGTATTATCCACTGTTACATCAACAGAAGTTGAAACCGAATTACCAGCTTTATCCATTGCTTCTAAGGTTATTGTATGTAAACCGTCGGAATATCCGCTGGTATCCCATCTATAACCGGATAAACTGGATACCTCTGACCCGTCGATTTTTATGAGTGTCGAATTAAGGTTCAGGTCATTAACATCACCTTTTATATCGACAAGCTGTCTTACAAAAGCCGAATCTGCCGGATAGGATATGGAAACATCAGGCACCGTTTTATCAATTGTAAAGTAAACTGATCTTGCTGCAGTATTCCCTGCAAGGTCGCTGGCGCTTACATCAAGTGTGTGGTTTCCATCTTCTGAGATATTTGCACTAAGAGTGTAAGGTTTGCCATCGAGTAATAATGAAGTTGTATTCAGGTGCAGGTCAGAAATATCGAATTCTGCTGAGACATTGTAATTATAATATGACCCGTTTTCAATTCCAGTGATATTTATCTGCGGCGGTATTGTGTCAAGTGTAACATTAATACTGGCATTACCCGCATTACC
Organism: Candidatus Methanoperedentaceae archaeon HGW-Methanoperedenaceae-1; assembly: GCA_002839545.1. Classification (GTDB taxonomy): domain Archaea; phylum Halobacteriota; class Methanosarcinia; order Methanosarcinales; family Methanoperedenaceae; genus Methanoperedens_A. Next base: position 58,449 of record PGYG01000013.1, on the reverse strand, counting down.
GAAATAATCTACAGCACTGATTTTTATTGTGTTCTCCCCTTCTTCAAGGGTTACTTCACCAACAAAGAATCCGTTTAAGAGGGGGACAACACTCTCTTCCCCGTCAATAGAAATAGTTACATTCCCGATTAAGTAAACCAGGACATCATCGACGTTACCTGATACATCCTGTACAGAAGAATTTGTATAAGAATTGTTGGCTGGGATTTCGATGGTTATATTGGGAGGTGAAGATGCATCCTTAACAATTAAATATCCGTAGGATTCATTCCATGCATTATTGTATTTCTGGATGGCTGCCACATCCAATCCCATCTTAACTAACTCTTCACCCATGAAAAAGTGATTTATAGCATTATCAAGATGCTCCTCGAAATCCGCACTCTTATCCCCCGTCATCTTTTCAATGAGTTCTTTTGCCTCCTCGATACCGATATAAGCAAGCATCATATCAGCCTGGACAACTCTGAAAATAATATAAGTCAAATCCTCAATCACTAAGGGGGACTCCTTTTCACGGTTAATTAATACCCTGACATTCTGGGCGGCATGCATATCATCCTTAAATACACTGGAAGAAAGAATGTGCCTGCCGTCCATCCAGAGGCTTTTATCCAAGCTCTGCTTCATCAGGTCTAAAATCTTATCCAGCTTATGGTTATCCTCGCCCCAGCCCGCACCCTGAATGGATTGTAATTTTTCGTAAGCTTCTAGTTTGAGATCGTAAGGGTCTTCATCGGTATAAGGGATTTCCAGAATAATATTCTTAAGATTGTCCTGTGACTTGTTATTTTTATTGTTTTTCTTATTTTTGATATCTTTTAATTTTGTTTCCCGGAGGGTTTTTCTTTCTGATTTTGTTGGCTTATCTATACTGTAACCGCTTCCTCCGCTTGAGTGCTTATTTTCCTTGCTTTTATCGGCTTTTCCTCCTTTATTGTTATTGTCGTTTGTATCCCCGTTCCCATTTCCATTATTTGTTTGATCCCCATTTCCACTATTCCCGTTGTTTCCTCCCCCTGAATTACCGCCAGTGCTATCGCTTCCTCCGGTATCACTCCCTCCATTTCCATTCCCGTTATTGCCAGAGTTTCCTCCTCCGTTATTCCCCCCTCCTGAATTACCGCCAGTGCTATCGCTTCCTCCGGTATCACTCCCTCCATTTCCATTCCCGTTGTTTCCTCCCCCGTTATTGCTGCCCTTATCACCAATATTACTGGTTGCAACTGCCGTACTCACTGGTGACAGAACAAGCAGGAAAACAACGAATAATACAAAAACCTGTTTTATAGTATCTTTCATTTTAGTTACCCCCCACTTTTATGAATGTTATGTCACTACTTGAGATTGATAGGTCAGGCAGGGTTTGCTGTACAGTGAAGCCCACGGATGTTGCCGCTGAGTTTGCTACATTATCCACAGCCTTCACGTATATTGTATGGGTTCCGGCGCCAACGCCAGAAAAAGTGTGGCTTGTTGCCGTGCCTTTATTTGTCCAGCCTCCATTATCAAGCTGGATTTCGTATCGGTTAATCCCGGAACCTGTATCTGAACCTGACCAGACTGCCTGCACGGTTGAAGAAGCGATGACCGAGTTACTTAGAGGTGAAGAAATCGACACTGACGGCGGGGTTTTATCTGCAACGCTCACGCTGAACGAATAGGTGCCCGAGCCGCTGTACTGGTATATCCTTATGCGCCACTCGCCTGATGAATCCGCCACATAAGAGACACTATCTGTTAAGCCAGCCCCTTTAGTGGAATCAGTCTTCCAGTTGTAACCCGGATCGTACAACTGGAGATCAAAATCTACTCCTGACGGGGGCGTCATGCTCGCGTCTATCGTGTAACCCGCTATTACAGGGAATTTGTAGTAGTCGTCCTTGTCGGACGAATCCAGGTATCCGTTGCAGTTTTTCGGAAGGGGGATGAGATTGGCTCCGCTGAAGGTGTTGGAAGCGTCGCCGCCGGTACCGCAATCATTCTGGGATGGCTGCGTAACAGTTACACTGAGCGAGTAAGTGCCAGAGCCGCTGTACTGGTATATCCTTACGCGCCAGTCGCCTGATGAATCTGCTACAAACGAGACACTATCTGTAGAACCGGTCCCTAAAGTGGAGCTAGCTTTCAGATTATTATTTGAATCATATAACTTAAGATCAAAATCCACTCCTGAAGGAGGGGTCATGCTAACATCTATTTTTGAACCTGGTGTTACCGACAATTTGTAGTAATCATCTGTATCCGAGGGATCCAGGTAGCCGGAACAACTTTTTGGAACGGATATGGGGTTAGCGCCACTGAATGTATTGGAAGCATCGCTCCCGGTACCGCAGTCGTTCTGAATATACGTTACCGCTAAATATGGATCATCGGAGCCATATTCCCAAGAACGATACCACTGATATTTATACCAGCCCAGGTTGCCTTCCTCACGATCCATGAGTTTCAAAAACAGAGGATTCCCCCATTTCCTCTGAACTTCGCTGGTAATGCTCCAGCTTCGCAGCCCTATTCCTGAACTGCCAGAAGATAATTTATTTTTATGCACAGGCTGGTTATTCCAGGTAACCGTGTACTCATACCAGTAATCATCTACCGACCAGACATCTATTGTTCTTCCAGTATCCGATTGAGTAGAATACATGTTAAGTGTTGCACTTGATATCGTTGAACCTGATGGCAAACTGGATGTCAGAGGAAATCTCAAAAGTACTCTGCTATTTGAAGCGAAATAGCTTTGAATTTCAAGGTAATCTTTACGTCCATAATTCGTGTTATAGTACAAACTGTTTACAAAAGTATCTGCTGAGTTGCGTATCGAAATGCTTGGGTCAACGATGACAGGGTAAACCCTCGACGAGTTTATCAACCAATTATAAGGCACCTTTACAATAAGCAATGTTTTCCCATTCTCTTGTACAAGCTCGTATTCACCCGTAACCATTGAATTGTTCGAATCTTCGATAATTGGCGCAGGAATAGTGTATTCAATATTGCCTCCAACCCTGAATTCAATTGCCCCTGAAGTCGAAAAAGAATCCTCCTGTCTTTCGCCATTTGCCCAGACATCCAGTTCATCAGAATATTTTACAAAACCTGAAAAATCAAGTGTATCGTTTATGTCATCAGGAAAATCAGGAGCCTTTTTCAGGATTATATTTTCCTTTAGTAAATTTGGATAATAAATATACTCTAAATCTATGGAGGGAGAGACCTCTTTAAACGTAAGCTTGTTTTTATCCTTCTGACCTTTAACCTCCCTGAATGAACCTAAATCACGTTTTGACTTTCCTTGGGAAATCTTATTCCCCTGATAAGTAAAAAAGTAATTATCCTTTTTGAATTTAAAATTATTACTATTACTCCAGTGGACTTTATATGCACCCTTTTCAACCTTGAATGCCCCTTTATCCTCAATAATAGTGGTGTCTATTGGCTCGTAACGATTACCGTTTTTATAATTTTTTAAACCTGTAAAGATCTTCCTTGTGTGGGAACCGTCCGGATTTATGTAATCATTCCACTCTGGTCCAAGTTCATAAAGGACAGGTTGGTTTGAGAAAGTTAGTAATTTGTTATCAACCCCTTCGCCATTGGAAAATAATAATAAATCCTCAGGATTTTTGCTTAACGATTTAGTTTCATCGTCGATATTGTCACCCATAACAGGTGTTGACAACGCTACTAAGAAAAGGATTAGATATCCTATTAATGAACCTTTTTTCAATACTACTTCCTCCTTTTTTAACTATCTTAATAATTATAGTTACACAATAGGATATTGCCAGTTGCCACTAAAGTTAGTACTGAATTGTGAAGAGTTGCCAACAAATCCTGGAAACTGTTACTCCCAGAATCTGTAATCATTATTACCACAAACGCAATAAAAATTGAGATTGTGGGAAAAGTCGGTGTTTTGATGTATTTCAACCTGACATAAAATTGCAATTTGGCAGTAAATAGCGATTTATTGTGTTAAATTTCATCCAATGTTTTGACTTTGGCAATGTTTTGGCAGTCTCTAATTAATAAATTTAATCAGTCTTAAAATTGTTGATGTGTTTAATTCAGATGATTTTCCCTATATCTTTTTCTATCTCCACACCTATAAGACCCCAATGCGTAAAAAACAGAAATCCTGGGCAAAAGACATGGCGCACCAGCGCATAAACCGTCTTTTCGAACTTGCTGCCAGTGAATTCGACACCCACCCGGAACGCAGCAACCGTTATGTAAACCTTGCAAGACGGCTCAGTATGAGATACCGTGTCAGAATGCCAGATGAGTTAAAACCCATGATATGCAAACACTGTCATTCTTATCTTGTGCAGGGAAAAAACGCAAGAACACGGCTTCAGGGAAAACGTATCACCACAACATGCCTGATCTGCGGGAAACAGATGAGACATCCTTATTAACGATTCTTATTATTCTTGATTACCTGAAAGTTACAGGAGAATAACCCACATTTTCGTTAATTATTCTTTCAGCAGCGATATCAATCTCAATAATCATGACCTCGACTACCATGAACGCCTCTGTATTCTTCCTGATACAGCCCATGGTCAGGTTTTTACTATTTCCCACTGCACCATGAAGGTGTATTTTCGGTTTACCGTTTTCCCTGAAGATATTCCCGATACCAATAACCTCGCGGGCATCATCAAAACCATGCCACACCGGTATTGGCGGCACAACTTTTTCCTCTGGTCCGGTGACAAGTTCAGCACTTCCCATCGCGCCAAGCATAATGAAAAACCCGGATTTTATATCTTCCTTTACAGCAAGCCCTGTAAGTTCACCAAGCAGGTCTTCCCCGTGGTCAATCCTCACAACAAATAAGCGTCCAATCGAACCTTTCCTGTAATCCATGCCCAGAGTATGCACTTTATTAATTAAAACTTGCCGTTATTCCGGGATTTACTGAAAAAAACTATATACCACAAACACTATCTTAGCCCAGAAGGGCCCGTGGTCTAGCCGGTTATGACATCGCCTTTACACGGCGGGGATCCTGAGTTCGAATCTCAGCGGGCCCATTGGTTATCTTAATCAACTAATTTTTCATATAACTGGTAAAAAAGATGTTTCTGTATCCCAACAAAACATACAGATAATAATTATAATAAAAATCATTAAATACTATAGTATAGAATAGACTTATAAATATGAATAGAGTATTACCATTAACCTTTTGTTCAAAAACAATCCTATAAAACAATACTCTAATGAGGCTAAAATGACAGCTTGCGTATATACAATTGCATCTGGAAAAGGAGGTACGGGAAAAACCACGACTACCCTTAACCTCGGCACTTCCCTTGCAATGATGGGAAAAAAGACAATTATCCTGGATGCTGATATCGGGATGGCAAACCTTGGTTTACTTATCGGTCTTGAAAAAAGCAAAATTACCCTTCATGAAGTACTTGCAGGCACTGCTACAATAGAAGAAGCAACGTACAGCGGAATTGAAGGTCTGCCCGAAAGCCTGGAAGTAATACCCAGCGGCTTATCCCTTAAAGGTTTCCAGGATGCTGATATTGACAAGCTGAAAGATGTGGTGGCAGGTATTGTTGAAGGGGCGGATTATGTATTAATTGACTCTCCCGCAGGTATCACAAAGGACAGCGTAATCCCGCTTCTTGTTGCAAACAGGGTAATTCTTGTCGTTAATCCTGACCTTGCTTCCCTGTCGGATGCGCTTAAAATAAAAGCATTGGGTGAAATGCTTGACCGCCCGATAGAAGGTGCGGTTTTGAACCGGGTTACATCTGATAAAACCGAGCTTGACAAAAATAAAGTCTCAGAACTCCTTGGCATGAAAGTACTTGAAACGATACCAGAAGATGCAAATGTCAGGCAGTCTGCAGCATTCAAGTCACCTGTTGTTTTAAATGCTCCTGGTTCCCCATCATCGATTGCTTTTAAGAAACTTGCGACCAGGATTACAGGAGAGGAGTTCAAAGAAGATACTACTAAAGGTAAGAAAAAGACCGGTTTGATTGCTAAGTTTAAAAAGTCATTATCACGAAAAAAATAAATTACAATTCTATTATATAGAAGAATTCAAGACATTAAAGAAATAATTAGTATTGTTATGGATGATATACGCGAAAAAGTCCGGGTGTTTTTAGCTGAAAACAAATCTCCTGATAATAAAGATATTAAGGATTTTTTGGACAAGCTGGCAGAGATAAACCCATCCCTGGATATAGGCGATTTTAAGAAAAATCTCACCAAACTTATCAAACAGGCAGGTGAGATAGATTCCTATGAAGAGAAACTTTCATCCATTGATAGTGATTCCCCATCATATAAAGAGCTTCACAATGTAATTAAAGAAGCTAAAAAAGGACATAATAATTTCGAGGATGTCTCGGAGGATTTAAAAAATGCAAAACATATTCTTGCATCATTAAAAACCAAAAAGACACGGGAAAAGGAAACTCCTGAGAAAGAACTTATTACGGATTTGCCTGGTTCTGAGGAGGAAACCGAAAGTGCAAAGCATGGAGCTGAGGCTGTAATTGGTGAAAAACCTGCTGAACCTGAAGAGGCGGCTGGTGAAGGGAATGCAGGAGAGAATTCTGAAGAGGAGACGGCTGAAAAAGAGACGGGAGAGGAGGTAACTCAAGAAGAGGGAACTGATGAAGAAGTAGTTGCAGAAAAAACCCATGCAGGGAAAAAACCAAAAAAAGGGGAAAAAACAGAAGCCAAAAAAAGCAAGAAATCTAAAACATCCGGGCGGGAAAAGGCTGGGACAGATAGTGTGGAAAGTCTCATGCACCGGCTTGAAGAGGATGAGACATCTGCAAAGGATTTAATTAAAGAACAGTTTACACCTGATAAACTGGCTCTTATCGAACACCTGGAAGATAAATTAATTACTGATACCGATGCCCGCATTAAACAGCTCAAAGAAACAAAATTAATATCCGCTGAACTAAAACAACCTACAAGCCTGTTTGGGAAACTAAAAGCTTTCCTGACATCAGAAGCCGAAGGAATTGAAACATACCACCAGGCATTACACGGACCTCTTGTCACTTTTGAAGGTCTGGAAGGATACCAGGAAATAGAACGATACTGGGTGTTTGAACCATACTGTTTTGTTGTAATCCTGGTAAATCCTGATACTAATGACAAACTCTATTATGCAGTAGAGCCCACCCTTTCCGATTTTGAAGATGTGTTACTTAAAGAATTAAAAGACCGGCTTAAGGATATCCTGCTTGTAGAAAATATTAAAAGCGATGAAGATAAGGATAAAATCCTTACAGCCAAAGTCACGGACATCATAAAGGATTACGGGATTGAAATTGAACCGACAACCCTTGAAAAAATATTATATTATACGCGAAGGGATTTCATATACCTTGATAAGATTGACCCGCTGATACACGACGACCGGATAGAGGATATTTCATCAAACGGACACGATATCCCGATATACCTTTATCATAAAAAATATACTAACATTCCCACCAACATTGTTTTTAATGAAGATGAGGTTAACTCTTTTGTAATCCGGCTGGCTCAGCGCTGCGGGAAACATATCTCTGTTGCAGAACCGCTGATTGACGCTACCATGCCTGACGGTTCACGTATCCAGATGACTCTTGGAAAGGAAGTAACGTCACACGGCGCAACATTCACAATACGAAAGTTCAGTGAGGTCCCGATAACACCTGTTGACCTTATTAACTGGAACACGTTCTCGGCAGAAGAAATGGCATATCTATGGCTCTGTATAGAAAATAATAAGAGCTTGATTTTTGCAGGCGGTACTGCTTCAGGGAAAACATCCTCCCTTAATGCCGTTGCGCTGTTCATACCACAGCTTGCAAAAATAGTTTCCCTTGAAGATACAAGGGAATTAAAATTGCCCCAGCCTAACTGGATTCCTGGTATAACGCGCGACTCTTTTACACCTGACGGGCGCGGCAGCATTGATATGTATGAACTTTTGAAAGCTGCATTGCGGCAAAGACCTGAATACCTGCTTGTAGGCGAAGTCAGGGGTAAGGAAGCATTAACGCTGTTCCAGGCTATGAGCACAGGTCATACCACCTTCTCAACAATGCACGCTGATTCAGTCTCAAGTGCTATCCATCGTCTTGAGAATCCGCCAATCAGTGTACCAAGGACAATGATACAGGCACTTGACATTATAAGCATACAGTCACAGACCTATACAAAGGATAAAAGGGTCAGGCGTAACATGAAACTTGTTGAGATTACAGATATTGATCCCACGACACGGAATATCCGCACAAACGATATATTCTCATGGGATGCAATTACAGACAAGTTTATAAGAGTCGGCGAGTCAAAAGCCCTGAATGACATTATGGTACGAAGGGGCTGGAACATACAGGACTTGAAAAGAGACCTGATTTACAGGCAAAAAATACTCCAGTTCATGGTTGATAATAAGATCTCAGACTTCCACGCAATATTTACACTTATCCATGATTACCATTCCACTCCTGAAAAAGTTATCAAACAATTGAATCTTAACGAATGAATTTCATGCCAAAATACAATTTTAATTACCTGGTTGAACTTTTTTTCCGAAAATTAAAGGCAACTCCGTATTTACTTCTCGGTAAGAGGATTAGGGAGCGTAAGGAACAATACCGCAGTCTAAGGATGGCATTGAAACAGGCACGGATACCCATTTCTTATGAGATGTATCTCTCCAATGCATTATTTTATTCAGGAGTTATCGGAATTATCGGTGGGATTTTTGGTGCAATCCTGGCGTATATAGTGGTTTCCATAGTAGGACTTCCTGAAAGGCTTACCCATCTTACCTTTAGCCCGGACTATGCCTGGATATTGCAGTTCCGGGATATTTCAGTTACGTTATTCATTATCATCTTCCTGACAGTCCTTTTTGGAGGCGGGGTTTATCTGCTTTTTACCATTTATCCCGCATTCCTGGCAGGGGAGAGGAAGGGTTCGATTGACAAGAATCTCCCATATGCTGTAACGTTCATGTATGCATTGAGCAGGGGCGGCATGAATATTATTGAAATATTGCGTTCCCTGAGCAGGAGTGAGGATTCTTACGGCGAAGTGGCAAAGGAAGTTGATGTAATCCTGCGGGATATGGATTATTTCGGGAACGATTTGAGGACATCACTCCATAACATCTGCGAAACTACACCCTCTTCGAATTTCAGGGACCTGATGTATAACCTCCTGACTGTAATAGACAGCGGAGGAAATGTTTCAACCTATTTCAGGGATAAATCCGAGCAATACATCACAAAAGCAAAAGTCGAGCAGAAAGGTTTCCTTGAAACCCTTGGATTAATAGCTGAATCATATGTCACCGCCTTTGTAGCAGGACCGCTTTTTATCATAATCCTTGGCGTTATGATGTCGGTCATGGGTTCTAGCAGTGATGCTATGATATATGCGATAATATACGGGATGATTCCAATCGGCTCCCTGATGTTTGTTGTGATGATTGACATAATGACGCCTGGAAGTTCGGGTGACGCGCCGCTTTTGCAAACAAAGAGTAACCTGGGTAAAGAGATAGATATTCCGGAAACTGAAGATAAACCCGTTTTTTTGAAGTTTGCAAAGTCAAGGAAGTCCCTGCATTTCAGGCAAATGCTAAAACAGCCGTTAAAACCCCTTAAAGAAAAACCCCTGTACACCCTTATAATTTCAGTCCCAATCGCCCTCATTTACCTTACAATATCTATAATCCAGGGGATGAAACAGCCTAAATTTATAGATTATATTGATGACAAGGTGATATTCGCCTTATTCCTGGTTATTATTCCACTGATGATTTTCCATGAATATAAAAAACATAAGGAAGGAAAGATACAATCGCAGATACCTGATTTCCTTAAAAAGCTTGCCAGTACCAACGAAACCGGGATGACCCTTGGCGAATCCATAAAGCTGATGACACGTTCTGATATCGGGCTGAGCAAGGAAGTAAAGAAAATCAGCAATGATGTGGATTGGGGAATGGATATTAACCAGGCGCTTACCAGGTTTGCTAACAGGGTAAGGAGTTTCACAGTTTCACGTTCGATAACACTTGTAACAAAGGCTAACGAATCAAGCGGTGATATTGGTGAAGTCCTGACTGTTGCTGCAAGGGATGCAAGTGCTGAACAGGAATTGAAGAAAGAACGTACAGTCAATATGTTCATTTACCTTGTAATAATCTACATTTCATTCTTCGTGTTTGTAGGCATCATATACATCATATCCTCGACTTTTCTTGAGGAAATGGTAAAAGCAAGTGAAGGCAGCGCTGGTCCTGGAGGAGGGGGCGGGGTGCCCATGAGCCTGAACAGGGATAAACTCGGTGATTATAACCGCTTGTTTTTCCATGGTGCGCTTATACAGGGATTCTCATCCGGGCTGATTGCAGGAGTAATGGGTGAAGGCAGTGTCCTTTCCGGATTAAAGCATTCAGTCATAATGGTAACTGTAGGTTATCTCCTGTTCACGTTGTTTGTGCTTTGAGTAAATAATAAGGCACCTGATTCCTAATATATAAATATGAGGTAAGGATTTGGATTTTAAACTTGTTTCGGGTTTTAAGCCGCAGGGTGACCAGGTAAAAGCGATTGGTGACCTGGTAACAGGACTGGAACTGGGGATGAAATACCAGACACTGCTTGGAGTGACAGGCTCTGGCAAGACGTTCACGATTGCAAATGTAATCAACGAAGTCCGCAAACCCACACTTGTTATTTCCCATAACAAAACGCTTGCAGCCCAGCTTTATTCCGAGTTTAAGGCGTTTTTCCCGGAAAATGCAGTGGAATATTTTGTGAGCTATTATGATTACTACCAGCCTGAAGCATATATTCCGCAGACTGATACGTATATCGAGAAGGACGCATCCATAAACGACGAGATAAACCGCATGCGTCTTTCTGCCACAAGGTCGCTGTTTGAGCGGCGGGACGTGATTGTGGTGGCAAGTGTTTCATGTATATACGGTATCGGTTCTCCTGAGGAATGGGATGCGATGTCGCTTGTTCTCAAGGTTGGTGAGGAAACCGGACGGAGAACAATATTGTCCGGGCTTGTTGATATGCAGTATGAACGCAATGAAATTGATTTTTGCCAGGGTAAATTCAGGGCAAAGGGAGATACCATCGAGGTGTTCCCGTCATACGCTTTGAACGGGGTCAGGATTGAGCTTTTCGGGGATGAGATTGAAAGGATTTCCGAGTTTGACGCGCTGACAGGCAGGATTATCCGTGAAAGTGAAACTGTTGTGATTTATCCTGCCAAGCATTTTGTAATGCCGCAGGAAAAACTGGATGAAGCTATTGTTTCGATAGAAGCCGAATTAAGGGACAGGCTGCATGAATTGAATGCCGGAGGGCACATACTTGAGGCTGCAAGGCTTGAGCAGCGCACGAAATTCGATATTGAGATGATGCGTGAAATCGGGTACTGCCAGGGCATAGAAAACTACAGCCGCCATATGGACGGGCGCAGGGCAGGGGAGCCGCCGTACACACTGCTTGATTACTTTCCTGATGATTTCCTGACAGTAATTGATGAATCCCATGTGACATTACCCCAGATAAGAGGGATGCACGCAGGGGACAGGGCGCGCAAGGAACCGCTTGTGAATTACGGGTTCAGGATGGAATCTGCTTTTGATAACCGTCCTTTGAGGTTTAATGAGTTTGAGCCGCGGGTGAACCAGGTACTGTATGTTTCTGCAACGCCTGCCGAATATGAACTTGAGAAAAGTGCACAGGTCGTGGAGCAGGTTATACGCCCGACTGGACTTGTTGACCCTGAGATTATAATCAAACCTGTGGACGGGCAAGTTGATGACCTGATTGCTGAAATTAATAAAAAGACGGCTCGAAAACACAGGGTGCTTGTTACCACATTAACGAAACGGATGGCTGAAGACCTGACTGAATACCTGGCTGGCGCAGGTATAAAAGCGCGTTACATGCATTCTGAAATCGAGACTCTGGAGCGTATCGAGATTATCAGGGGTTTGCGGCTTGGCGAGTTTGACGTACTTGTAGGGATTAACCTACTGCGGGAAGGACTTGATTTGCCCGAAGTGGCGCTTGTTGCAATACTTGATGCTGATAAGGAAGGGTTCCTGCGTTCTGAGCGCTCGCTTTTGCAGACAATCGGGCGGACTTCAAGGAATGTTGAGGGGCGTGTTGTTATGTATGCAAACAGGATTACAGGTTCCATGCAAAGGGCAATCGATGAGACGAACAGGCGGCGGGAAATGCAGGTAATGTATAACAAAGAGCATAATATTACGCCGCAGTCTATTATCAAGGCAGTGGAGCCAAGGGAAGTTTCAGAAGAAAAACTGCCGAAAGAGGAGGAACTGCTCAATTATATTGTGGAACTGGAAGCCGAGATGCACAGGGCTGCAAAGAACCTTGAGTTTGAGAAGGCTGCGAAGATAAGGGATATGATAGCAAAGCTGGAAGGGGAGTTAACTTAAAAAAAATGAAACCGATGCCTGCCATACCAATTATGGCAAACACCTGTTAATGAGTATTTACTCTTATTTAGCTATCAAAACAGCGTTAACAGTACCTTCCTGACCCGGTCTGTTGGTAATCCTTGCCTCGCCGATTTCTGTCTTGATAATGGCTCCTTTTGTAAGGATATTACGCCTGATATAGTGGATATTAGCCGGATTCCCTGATACTGTCTCAATGCTGACTTTCTTTGCAGTCTTTGTTGCAGGGTCTGTTACCAGTGCAAAACTCTCTCTTAAGAGACGGATTTTTTCCTGCCCGCCTTTTGTTTTAACTACTTTCGTAATTCTTTCACCGACATGGGTATTTGCAGTTTCTCCGCCAATCTCGAATTTTCTCTTGCTTCTGGCGCTGACAATCCTGCCGCCCGTATATTTACGCCTTGATATTCCTTGCCATTTCATGATAATCCTCTTAAAACTAAATATTGTTAATAATATTTTCTCCAAAACGCAGTACTTAAATAAAAGCTTTCGCACTGGGGAATGATGAATGGGAGCGATGTTACCACATACCGCCACAGCAGTAAGAAAAGTTAATATACAGATAACTAAATTAACCATATACAATCATGACATTAAGGAGGTGCAAAAACAATATGTGCAGTGTAGGCGATGGATTTAATATTGATATTTCAGCCCTTGAAACAAAACTCATAAAATGTGAGGATTGCGGCAACGAATTTAAAGGAATCGGGAATAAGGCACGATGCCCGTCATGTCATTCGGCAAACGTAACCGATTTGAAGAACTGATGATTCCCCTGAATAACAGTGGAATGCTCATCCTGCACGGAACCGAAGGTGTTATCGGTATCGTCAAGGCAGGAGAACGCAGCCAATATTTCCTTGAAACCGAGGATGAGGAAATTATTCTCGGATTAGAGCCTGATGACCTGCTGGTGGCTTCTGGATTCGGGACTGATGATATAACAATAAACGGGTTAAAATGTGTGCTTTATATGATTCGTGAAGTCGGGACACCGTTTATCGTATTGCCAAAAAAACACCCTGCTTCAAAGCGCCTGAAAATCGTGGTATCTATCGGTGACAGGACACGGATAAGCTGTGATATAACACCAGGGACACATCCTGAACAGGATGTATTGTGCGGAAGCGGTGAGTTTAACGGGGTGGAGATATGCGGCGTAAAAGGCGGCGTGGAGTTCAAGAATCTCACAGGCGGTTCTATTGAACGAATTCATTTTGGGATTTGATTCTGGATTTAAGTTCAGCAATCACTCTATTAATACTTCATCTTTAAAAATTTCTTCAGTTCTTGTTATTCGTGCCCTATCCTGTTCTTCAATGTCAATTATTAATGTTTCAATTTCTTTCCTGCCAAGTATGCATTTGAGGTAGCATAACCTTAGTATATCGACAATATCTAACCACTCAACACCCATTTTTTTGCAAAACATCTTAGCCTTTTTATCATTGGTTACAAAATCCATTCCTTCTTTTTTGCATAACAGGATGGATGTGAGTTCGCCGGAATGAAGATTTGATAACTTTTTTTTGATTTTTTCGTATTCTTGGATTAAATCCGGGTCAAGATAAATTACACTGAATCGTTGCTTTATGATATCATCAACAAAATCATATCCTGCTTCTTTTGCCATTAAAAGCTCATTATATACTTCAAAAGTAATTATAAGGTCAGAATTTGGAAATAGTTTCTTTAAAAGTCCAGCCCTGCCGGTCTTACCAAGCATGCTTAATATATCTGTATCAAATATCATATCTAAAGGTACTTTTTAAGTTTCCGGTCCATTTCTGAAGCAGGTCTTGCCTCTATTTCCCTTATTATTCCCCGTTTTCCTAAAATCTCTTTAAATTCGATAGTAGTTACTCCAACCATCTCAGCAGCTTTGCTTAAGGATATTTCATTTTCTTTATAAAGTTCAATCGCTGCATTGACTTTAAGTTCAGTATTCTCCCTGAATAGGCTTCTCATGGCATCTTTTACTACTTCTAACTCACTTGAATAGTATCCTCCCTTTACTAATGCCTTAATTTTCCTGTCCATACTAACGGTCAGCGCAGCCATTTTATAAACCTCTTTATAGTTATAGGATTATTTTATTGTAATAAAATCCTTTCCTTGATTTGTTATAGTTCTTTATTGAGTTACCAATTGTGCAAAAATGTTGTTATAGTTCTTTATTGAGTTACCAATTGTGCAAAAATGCAGCCAGATAATTAATAAGCCTCATGTAAAGACAGCTTTTTCGAGATTTATGCTGACATTTTTTTAACAGCTTCATGCAAGGCTTCTAATGTCGGTGGCGCGCCTGTAAATGCTTTTTTGCCGTTAACAAACACCATTGGAACAGCCTGCACGTTATACATAGCAGCCTTTGCCATGCCCTGCGGTATTGCGGTTGAGACTTCAACCACCCGGATACCAGGCACCCGTGATGCCAGCATATTAGCCATTTCAAGCGCCCTCGGGCAGTGGGGGCATGTCGGGGATGTGAACACCTCAATAACAGCAGGCTGTTTTGGGATTGCAGCTTCCTGCTGTTTTTTCATTAACTCTTCGAGTTTCTTTTTGCGTATAAGTGCAAGTTCATCGATTTCGGTCATGTTTTCTCTTTCCTTATGGTCTGGCGGATGATATTCTCTTCCACCGGGTAAATATTTTCCCCGATTATCACACAGGGAAGTTCAGATATGTTATATTTCTCAAGAACCAGCGAACCGCAAGAGCTGTCGATTATCAAGAAACTGGCACCTTCCTCACGCGTGATTCTTTTCACCATGTTTGTAATCTCAGGCGTTGGGTCTTTTGGCAAAACTGCCATACCGCACGTGCAGTCAATGCGTTCGTATCCCATTTCTTTTACAAGCCTGACTTTAACAGGGTTCATTGTATTGATAATGGTTTGTAGATTATTTACGTTTTACGACATAATGGAAAGGCTGCCATTTCAAAGAAATACGTGGAAATCTTTATCCATTCTGGCACGCTTAAACATGAAAATCAATGAACTGGATAATATATGCTGTTGCCTGCGTTTTCCTGTATGGGATAATGCAGTTTTTCATTAAACTGTCTTCTGTTAACGGGAATCCTATCGTTTCTTCTGTGTTTTTCGTTGCCGCCCAGTTTGCAGCGCAGCTTGTGCTTGGTGCATATTTCATTTCAAAAAACGGTCTGGATATTGACAATGTAAATATAAAATACGCTGCTGTCGGGGGAATTATTGCAGGAATTGCAACCATACTGTTTTTCCTTGCTGTCCAGCAGGCACCCATATCCAAAGTAGTACCAATCGTAAACCTGAATGTGCTCGTGGGCGTGATGCTCGGTGTGCTCCTGTTGAATGAAACAATGAACCTGAGAATTGCAGCAGGGGTTGTTTTTGCGATTATGAGTATTTACATGCTGACGAATTCGGGTTGAACAAAATGCTTATTAATATTTCTACAACCCCATCTTCCTGACAATCTCCCCGACACCCTGCAAAGCCAGCGAATCCTCAGGAAGCCCTGTAACAGGCTTTCCCTCAAGGTCAAACTGCGCCAGTACTTCATCAAACGGAACAACACCCACAAGGTCCATCTTCAACTCACGGGCATACTC
>PGYG01000013.1:36596-42279 GCA_002839545.1 Candidatus Methanoperedentaceae archaeon HGW-Methanoperedenaceae-1 | reverse complement strand
CGTGAGCCGTCAGTAACCACAAGAAGCTCGTCAATATCCCTTATAATCCTGCGCGACAGGTGCTCAAGCCCTGCTGCTGTATCAACCAGCACAAGGTCATAATTCTTTGTAATCCTGTCCATTATCCCGCGCAAAAGGTTATTCACATAACAATAACATCCCGAACCCTCAGGACGTCCCATTACAAGCAAATCATAACGCGGCATCTCAACAAGAATTTCATATATTTTCGATTCAAGAAGGCTTTCCTTGTTAGTATCGGGAGGAAGTTTATCCCGTTCCTGAAACAGGAACTCCCTCATATCCCCTATTGTTTTCTCAACTTCTACACCAAGAACATCGGGAAGGTTCGAATCAGGGTCGGCATCCACTACAAGCAGTGTTTTTCCACCTTTTGCAGTAAGATGTTTTACCAGCATACCAGCTACGGCAGTCTTACCAGTACCTCCCTTACCTGTAATTGCTATTATTTTCATGGAATATTCCTACGGAAAATTACTTCCAGAGGTTGAAAACTTTATTTTACTCGCCTTTATCCTTACCCTTCAGTATTATCCTGTCAATACTGATTTTAGCATTCTTAAGGATGATTTTTATACCATCCCCGCCGCCGAAATTCATGGCAGGCATTGCCGGCATATCAGGCATTCCAACAGGCATCGTAAATGACGGCACAGCCTGTGCTGATGCCCCGGTTCCTGCCTTTGCCGCAGAAGACGGCGATTTTACAGTTGCCTTTACCTCTTCCTTTTTCCATCTCTCGACAATCGGGTGCTTGCTCTTTGTGAGGAAACTTTTCAGTGAATCAAGGTCTTTAACATCCTCTTCAGTAGGTATTTTATCCACTATTCCGGCAGGAATATCAGCCCTTACTTTATCCTTCAGGTTTTTCGGAAGCCACACAACCCTGTTCCAGCCGCCGTCAGCCTGGATGAACTTCGGGGAGCGGAAATAATTCACCCCAACACCAAGGAATCCGACAATCTGCTTGCCGCCGCCGGTCTGTCCTGCCATTGTGGAAAATGCAAGACCGTTAGGTGTTGTTCCGCTGTAATCACGGTCAACCCAGCCGATACCGTCCACTTCAGGAACGTAAAACCCGACAACTTCAAAACACCCGCAGCTTGTATGCGGATACTCGAAGAATGAATGTAATTTGATACGAGTATATTCACCGCCTGATAATGCCGCTGCCTTTTCATTGACAGACGAGTACTCACCGCTTAACTCATCAAGCACTTCACCTTTCTCAATTGCAAACTGCGGACCCTCAGGGTCAACCTTGGCTGCTGCACGTCCGTCGAACCAGTTAATAGCGCCGCATAATGCAATCCTGTCAGGTGTAATCACGCATACGCTTGTGGGTGCAAAACTCTGGCACAGGGAACAGCCGTAGAACGTATCCACATCCTCGTCATGAAGGTCGCGCGTTCGTGTATCACGTGCCGCATACGTACTCATTGCCTCTTCACGGTATTTTTCGACTTCGGCAGGGTCTGTGATATATGTAGCTTCGATTTTCTCAATAAAAGGCAGTTCGTTCTTGAAAAGCATCATTACGGCTTTTGCAATATGTTCAAAGGAGCCCAGACCTTTGCCAACAGCATCCTTGCTCACGCGAACCCATACATCATACCTCTGGTTAAGATGCATGAATCCCTGGATATAATTCTGGAAATCGTGGTTTCGCCTCTCGACAATTGCTTCAAGGTCAGTTTCCACGAGTTTTCCTGCAATGCGGTAAATCATGCCGAACGGATGGCGTGAACCTTCTTTCATTTCAGAAAGGTCAGGACCGATAAGGGTAAACTTCCCGTCCTCTATTTCATCCACTCCCGCAGCCTTCACCAGTTCAAAACCGCGTGATTTGGGTCCTGCAAGTTCAACGTACATATCATCTTTTCGTACACGTTCACCCTCAAACATGGGTGAAATCTCAAAGGGGAATTCGTCTGCCATAATTGTGTCCTCTTTTATTCTTTTTGTAATTCAGCTATAATCTCATCAAGCGCTGCTATGAATATGTCCTTTTTAAGGTTCCCGAAAGACATGTCTGCGTTCGGGTGGTAGTACTTATCTATTGATAAGACCTTCGTTTTCGAGAAATGCTTAAGCGCGCTTATTGCCTGGGATGCATAATAATATGTAATCCCCAGGAACGTCACAAGGTCATATCCGCCCTTGCCGTCAAGTCCCTGCCATTCCGGGTCGCAGATATAGTATGAAAGTGCGTGCATGTTTATGTAATGGACATCAAGCCCCTTATCGCCAAGGGATTTATACGCATTTCCCACAGCAGCTATCTGGATACCTGTTTTACCAAGTGTTATCACTCTTTCAAGAACGTCCTTATCATGGACTTCCGAGCCGACAATCAGGAGCGGTCTTTTGGCTTTTGCAATCATTTTGCCCGCAACCTGCGGCATCATGGGTTTTGCCATTTTAGGACCAGGTATGTTAGCTGTATCAAACGGTACTGCCCGCCGGGTCGTATCAACGGTTTTCACTGCTGCATCTGCGGTCATTTGCTTACCTCCTTGCATAAGCGGGGAACATTCGTGGGCTGGAATGAAACATCGACTTTGCGCATCGGACCTGCTATAATCTTCTTCCTGTCCCAGTCAATCTTCCACCCATGTTCTGTTTCCAGGGTTTTAAGGAGATGTTCCCTCTTGGCTACAGGCAGGTCAGCCTCGCTCCTGACATATACATGCCAGTCATCAGGCATTTTATTCATGTATTTCTCTGAAAGTTCAATGTAATGCGTGAGTTTGATGGCTCTTCCAAGACTGTTATCGCTTGGTCTTATACACAGCTTTGCAAGAAGCGGCATCATTTCGTCAAAGGTTTCTGCCGTAATCATGAGATGTTCGGGTGCAGGTTCCACATTAACTGTTGAACCGTCCCTTGCATCAAGGACATTCCAGTCATCTTTCTTATACGGCTTACCGATAAATGCGCGCCTGTATTTCGTACCATGGGGTCCTGCCACGACCGGGATTCCAAGCCTGTTGCATCCTGTGGCTATTGCAAAAGCCTTCTGGGAATATGCGCCCCATGCCAGCCCGACAGCACCGATTCGGTTCATCACGTAATCTGCAATTTCCTCCCAGTTCCCTTTTGTCTTCCTGCCTGCAAATATGGAAGCCACCTTGATAGTTGTAGCAGCGATATGGGCGTTTGAAACACATGAACCTGTATTCAGGAGATTGCCTTTTATGAACCGCCCCGGGTATTTCTCATACAATGTCTTTCCTTCATCGTCTTTGTACATCCCGATATCCATGGCAGCACAGCCTGAAGATATGATAATATAACTGCGCTTTAGCATTTCCTCAACCACATCATGTACGTCCTTTGTACCGTCTGGATAATTACCGCAGCCAACAATCGCAATCACGCCTGGAGTTGTACCGAGGACAAGGTTCCTGCCTTCTTCCCTGATTTCAGGGTCGCCAATCTGTCCTCTTCCAATCCTGACTTTTCCTTTTTCTTCCCTGATTACACGCTGGGCTCCTTTTTCTATAACATTAAGGACAGGGATTTTCACAGGACAGCTATAATCGCACCGCCCGCAACCCACACATTTGTCATGGAGTACCTCAAGCTGTGACAGGTCACCGTTTGCTGCTGCTTCCATAGCATCTGCAATAGGAAGACCCTGCGGGCAGTCAAAGGTACACTGCTGGCATTTCGTGCATTTTGCAACGAGTTTTGCGAATTCCCCCTCATCAGGCAGGGCTGTTATGCCTTTTGCCTTCCTGATTGGAGAAACTTTCATTGCAAGCTTGGGCACGAGCTCTCCGACTTTTTCAAGGTCAAGCATCAGCACACCTTTTTCTTTCCCGCTTGCAAGGTCATTAACAATATCATCAACATTGTCGCCTGACCTGTCAGGGAGTCCGTATGTGATTTTTTCATTGGTTGCAATGACCGGGATATGAAGTTCACTTGCTTCCCTCAGTATATCAGCCCTTACGCACTGCTCATCAGTAACAAGGACATCAGGAATACCTGAACGAATATATTTCAGCTCCTTGCTCATTGAACCGATAATCTTGGCAGTCTTGTTATAGCGGGTCATATCATGGGCTGTACAGCATAATCCTGCAATCTCAATCTTGTCAAAAAGTGCGTTCTCGTCCATGTAATCAAGTATGTAAGCAGGCGCTGCTATGTTATGCCCGACACACACAACAACAGGCTTTGTTGGGTCAAGAATACCCATCCCGATTTCAGCCATAGCAGTATCTTCCTCGGCTTTTGGCATACCCATGCATGAAATCTGGATAATATCCGCAACTTCCATTCCAAGAAGGTCAAGCATCCCTGCATGCAGCGCCTTGGACTCAAAATCCCTTGCTGAACCTTCCTGACCAGTGTTGGCAGCAGCGGTAAGCTGGGTAAGCTGTTCCTCAACATAAGCAAGAACAGGCAGGAAATCGCCGATTGTTTCAGGCTGAATTCCCATGATAGTCTCTGTCAGCGGCGCTTTCAGGTTGCTCGGTCCAACATTTATTGGATGGTCTTCGCCGTATCTCTTAATAAGGTAATGAAGGAGATGCCTCCCATGCGCGCTGTGGCAGGCTGCACCCATTATGCTTGTCATCAGCGCCTGTCTTGCAGTGTGTCCTTCAAGGTCAATTCCGCACGCCCCTTCCTTGTTGCCTGTCAGGTCGCACTTCCCGTATGTGCAGTAATCGCAAATATCGCTTGTCGGGGTATATACTGGATTATACCTGTCAAGAATCCTGTAATCCCAGTTCCGCAAACTGGTTATTTCAGGTTTCGGGGTTGGACCTTCTATTTGCCCGTCCACTCCTTCTTCTATGACTTTTCCGATATTTATCTGGACATTCTCAAGTCCTTCTATTACAAATTTTCCCTTTTTTATTGTCATTTGTTTTCTCCGATGACCCTGGGTGGTATTTATTCCTGAATACTTTTCTTGATATTATAATTTGTCAATCGATTTCGAAATCTGGTTTAAAACCCTATCCATTCCTTAATTTACTTGTTTCCGTGAATAATTCTATTCCTCTAAGGTAAAACAAAATACTTAAACATTCTGGATTCATCATTAACATCCATGATGTTTTTAGATGTACAAACATTTAAACAATTTAGTGAATATATGCTCATAAGGGAATGAATATGCGCAAAGTTATCATCGTTGTGGATATGATTAACGATTTTGTAACAGGTAAGTTCGGGAGTGGACGAGCCCAATCTATTGTTCCCAATATAGCATCTCTTCTGGAAAAAGCAAGGCAAAAAGCCATTCCAATAATATACCTTGTTGATACCCATTCCAGTTCAGACCCTGAACTTGAAATCTGGGGCGAACATGCCATGAAAGGAAGTGATGGGGCTGAAATAATACCCGGACTAAAGCCCAAAGAAGGAGATGTTGTACTTAAAAAAAGCTGGTACAGCGGGTTTGTTGATACGAAACTTCCTGAGCTCCTGAAAGAACTGGGTGTTGATACCATAATTTTTACAGGCGTGAGTACTGATATCTGCGTCCAGAATAATGTTTCTTTTGCCTATTTTTCAGGATACAAAACAGTAGTTCCAATGGACTGCACGGCTTCGATTGATGAAAAGTCTTACGAGTTATCCCTTAAGTATATGAAAAACATCTATGGAACTGAAATTACAACATCAGATGAAGTGTTGTAAT
>PGYG01000013.1:0-36572 GCA_002839545.1 Candidatus Methanoperedentaceae archaeon HGW-Methanoperedenaceae-1 | reverse complement strand
GGTCCGATGTGCGTTTGCGGGGTGCTTATTGATGAGGGAAAACTTGATGCACTGGGCAGGCTTGGCGTCCGGGATTCCAAGAAACTTACCGCTAAACAACGCGGGGAAATTTCATGGGGAATTAAGAAGCTTGCTGATAAGTATTTTATTCTTGAGGTCAGCGCAGCACAGATTGACGAATTGCGGAAAGTCATGACCATGAACGAGATAATGGTTGTCTGTTATGTGAAAGTGCTTGAGAAACTAAAACCCACCCATGCTTTTGTGGATGCGGCTGATGTTAATGCCGGCAGGTTCGGTGATAATATCAAGAAAAAATACGGCGGCAGTATTGAGATTACGTCAGAACACAGGGCAGATGATAAATACCCTATTGTTGCTGCGGCATCCATTCTTGCTAAAGTAAAGAGGGATGAGCTGGTA
Organism: Candidatus Methanoperedentaceae archaeon HGW-Methanoperedenaceae-1; assembly: GCA_002839545.1. GTDB lineage: Archaea > Halobacteriota > Methanosarcinia > Methanosarcinales > Methanoperedenaceae > Methanoperedens_A. The sequence goes on along the minus strand of PGYG01000013.1, from coordinate 36,149 downwards.
AAGGACATCGGTAAAAAAGCAGGAGTCAGTATCGGAAGCGGTTATCCTTCTGACCCGAAAACCATTATGTTCCTTGAGAAATGGGTTGCAGAACACGGGAAACTGCCCGAATTTGCAAGGAGTTCATGGGAGACTTCCAGGAGGATTCTGGGGAAATCAGGGAAAGGGCAGAAGAAGCTGGGTGAGTATTAGGTTAAGCTGTCAACGGGACTGTTATATGCAATGCATCATAATCTACAACAGGTACTTTCTTGACATGGTTCTTGCTTTCCTTAATCTCAAGCAAGCCAATTCCTTTCAAGAACGTAATGTCATTATGCACATTCGGCTCTTTTCGATTCAACATCCTTGCAAGTTCACTGATGGAATCCGGTTTCTTTTCCCGTATCATATGAAGCAGGCGGATACGCTCATTTGTTAATATCTTCCCGATATCCTCTGCTTTACGGGCTATTATTTTATTAGGTTCCGGCTCAGTTATCTTCCCGTCCCCTACACTTTCAAACAACTGGTTCAGGTGCTCGCCGTACTCGTCATCACTCATAACCATAATCTCAACATCTTTTAATTTCATCAATTCGCCTCCTGTTATATTCTATTAATCTCAATAATTCAGCAATCAACTCCTTCGGACTGTTGAATTCTATTTATTGAATCTCATTTTCAAACATATGTTTATGATCCCTTTTGTTGTGTCCTTTTACAGCATGGGCATTATCAAAACGTATTAAAGTCCTCCATTCCTCACCAGTTTTGACACGATAATTAAAACTGTATCTGACACCGGGAGGGATTTTAGATGATTTTGGAACCTGTGTTACAGAGATGTCAATTATTTCATCTTCTGCGAGTATTCGAGTTTCTTTAATTACTCTATTCGACACAAAATAGATAGGGCTTTCAAACTATAAAAGCTATATGGCATCAGCATATTAATTTAAAAATAACAGTTGCTACTCCCCTCGACCTCAGCATCCACAACCACTTCACTCTTCACGGAATTAACAACAATACTCCGCTGCTTCACCATATCGATAACCTGCCTGATTACTTCCACTGCCGCCTTTGCCTTAATCCTTGGTTTCAGTACCACCTTTGTAAAAACCCTGGCATCACCCACCTTCTCAAGAACCCCTTCTGCTTCCGATTCATAGGACATAAGCTCTATCCCCATCTTATCAGCAAAAGCAAGGAATGTTGTCATGAAACACGCATTTACAGACGCAACAAAAAGGTCTTCAGGGTTGGTTATGCCCTCATGCCCACCAAACTGCGGAGGCGTTGCAACCTCGATTTCCGTTTTACTCTCAACAAACCTCAGGTCTGCTTTTTTCGCGCCTTTCCATATCACTAAATTATGGAATATAATTTTATCTTCTGGCATTGATAACCCGTCCTTAACATTTTATACTGATTTATGCATCACCGCGGGTTTAGCAGTTTCGATTTGTAACATGGCTTTGAACCAGGAAATGCTAATAAACCACAGCATCTATTATGCACTATGATTCCTTTGCATTTCTACCATACAAAACAATGCGACCCGAAGAAATGCTCAGGGAAAAAACTTGCAAAATTCAATCTTGCAACACTGCATGACAGGGCAGGAAACCTCCCGCGTGAAGGCATACTCCTTGACCCGTTTGCAGAGCAGGCACTCTCACCTGCCGATGACACATCACGCGGAATTATTGTACTTGACTGCTCATGGGAGGAAGTTGAACGCGTATTCCCAGTACTTCAGAAACTGAAACTCAAACACCGCGCCCTTCCCTTCCTTGTGGCTGCAAATCCTGTAAACTACGGAAAGCCCTTCAAGCTAAGCACTGTTGAGGCTTTTGCAGCTGCTCTTTACATTTATGGCGAAAAAGAACAGGCAGCCCTAATTCTTAACAAGTTCAAGTGGGGACATACGTTCCTTGAGATGAACCGCGAGCCCCTGGAAGAATACTCAAATGCAAAAGACAGCACTGAAGTCGTGAGTATTCAGGGTGAGTATCTTGGCGATTAAGCTAATTCACTGATTCATAATCCACAGCGAATGCTGATTCTTTTACCGAATTAATATACTCAGCTACCTTAACATGAACCGGGTGTTTCTGGTACGCATCAAGGTCTTTGAGTGAGTCAAATTTTGCAACCAGGGCAATATCATATGAGCGCACGGAACGTATCACATCCACACCCACTTCAAGGCGGCGAAGCTGCGGTACCTTGCCGTCAAGACCCTGGAGCACGTTCCTTGTTTTTTCGATATTTCCGGGACTTGCGTCTTTTAATTTGAAAAGCACAATGTGTGTTATCAACTGCTCCCCTCCCCCATCAGTTTCCTCACAGGTTCAAGTATCTGGTTCATGTAATCCGAAGCACCTGCTTTTAAGTCCATCGGGTGAAGCGCCTTTGACGCAAACGCTGATTCAAGCGCCTCATAGCTATCGTAGTGAAGGTCGCCGCCGAATTTCTCAGGGCGCTGGATTGTAATTCCTGGAAAACGGGGCATGATGTGGTATTTGACTTCTCCTTCGGAACAGAACGCTTTTTTCATCTTCTTCTTTATGTCCTCAGGTGAATCGTCCACTGAAATGTAATTGCCGCTGCTTGATGACATTTTCTTGCCGTCAAGCCCGAGTAGGATTGGCGTATGGATGCATACAGGCGCCTTATATCCGAGTTCAGGCAGTCCTTCCCTTGCAAGCATGTGGATTTTCCGCTGGTCGATGCCGCCGACTGCAACGTCCACACCGAGATGGGCAATATCAACCGCCTGCATGAGGGGATATACCATCTGGGAAACTTTCGGGTTTTCAGTTTCCCGGCTTACCTCGTCCATGCTCCGCCGCGCACGGTTCAGCGTGGTGGTTCTTGCAAGTTTCAGGACATCCAGCATATATTGGGGTTCAAGCTGGTATGATGAGCCGAGCACGAATCGCGTTTTATTCTCGTCAAGACCGAGTGCAATGAAGCATCTCTTGTTATATTCAGCGACCTCACGGACTTCGTCCATTGTTCCTTTCTCGTTAAGGTATGCATGGACATCTGCAAGAAGTACCGTGATTTCAAAACCTGCCTGCTGGAGGTCGAGGAGCTTGTTTACGGTCAGCACGTGCCCCATGTGGATTTTCCCGCTTGGCTCGTATCCAACGTAAGCAGAAGGTGTCTTGCCTGAATTGAGCAGTGCTTCAAGTTCTTCCTTTACTACTATTTCTTCCGTGTTCCTCGTGATTAATGCTAACTTGTCCATATTCTATGACTCCGTATGCCTCAAAACCTGAAGTTCTATGTCAGGAATACACATATACTCTGCTGAGTTTAAATAAAGTGCATCAGGCTTAAAATGCACTAATATATCCCAATGGAAAATCCTTATAAGGTTTTAAATATTAATGATATTGCATGGTAACCGAAACAGTGGTGGAATTGAGGAAGATTCGCGCTGACCTTGATATGCTTACGAATTTATATTCAAAACTTGTTGACAGGCTGATCCCCGAAAAAGAACCTGAAGCTGAAGACCTTAAGGCGATAATGAGCCGGGATAGAATAGCTTCGGAAGCCGAATTACTAAAGGTATTGGATGCATGACTTTTGAAATAAATATCAAAGCCAAATCTTTGAAATTTATTTTTCTTTTTTTTCTAAACTAAAACAGTTCCAGTTCTTCAAAAACTTCAAAGTGGTCTTTATTAAAAGTGAATAATTTGAAACCCCGATTTATGGCAACTGCTGCGATCATTGTATCAAACCTGGGTATCTTATTCCCTTTTTTCTCTGCTTTCACTTCAAGTCTGGCAGAGAGAGCAGCATCATCTTTCGTAAAATCAACAACCTCAAGCAGCATTATTTTCTCGGCTTTTTGCTTATCAGCATATTTATATATACCAAACAGTATCTCATGAAGATTCAGTGAAGTGAGAGAAATATCCTCTCCGGCTTCCTCTATCCTCTGCAAAGCGTCTGCCCCTTTATTTGAGTTCTTATCGAAAATCTCAATAAGAACATCGGTATCAGCAAGGATCAATATCTTATCTCTTTTCTTTTATCAGATAACTCTTTCAAAAGAGCTTCTTTATTCCTGAATTCTACAGAGGCTCTTAATTCTTTGAGTTTATCAATATTTTTTCGGGATTTTACGAGCCGTTCAAAAAAAATGCTAAAACTCTCATTCGTTCCCTTTATAGAGAGGAGCATTTTGTAAATATCTTCGCGTATGGTTATAGTCTTGGCTGTCATAAGTAAACATATGTTTAAACATATATTTAAATTTACTTCATACCAAACACACTCGACTGAACATGTGGTGACCTCTCCAGAATTGTAAACCCTAAGGTTGGACACACAGCATTTGATTACGATATGCTCTCCGCACCTGTCCTGGCTCCGCGCATGCCGCACGTACCGGGTCTGATTGCGGGGAGGGGGCTGGAGTATGGCCGAACAAAATTATTTTGCGTGACAGTAAAAATTCGGCAGAATAACATCAAGAATCATTAATATTAAAAATAAGTAATAATTTTCGATTCACTTCTTTTAATTCATTCTCAACTAATAATCCTACTGAACCCATTATTAAACTATAATCAAGCGTAGCTATTTTATTCAACTTCACAATTGAATCTTTTTTTAAACCATTAGTCTTACTTTTCTGCACAAACATATCGGTATTATTAACCTGCTGCAGGTTAGTTGTAATAAACGCCACGGTAACATCATCTCTATCAGCGGCTAAGACTAAAGCTGGCCGCAGTTTGCTGCCTGATAGATCTGTAAAAGGAAATGTAACCAGAATAATTTCGCCTTTGTTCATTTGAACCGCACTTTTAAATCATCTAAAGTATATAGTTCCTCTTCTTCTTTTAAAAATTCGAAAGATTTAGAATCGGTTACCATCTTTTGAATTCCTTTTTTCAAAATATACTCTTCATGTTTCTGATATAGGAATTCAACGAATTCTGCAACTTCAACAACTTTATCCTGAGGAAGACGATTTAAATAATCAAAGGTCTTATGTATTAAAATTTCCTTTGTCATAGTACTATTCATCATATACATTGTTTGATATAATGGGGTCTATTATTATTTAAGTTTCGGACAACTTCCGCATAAATGAGGGAGTTTGTGACACTCAGGGATGATGATGGAAAAGATCGTCTTGCTGGAACTAAAGAGAGCACGGATTAAGTATAATCCCCGGAATATATATCCAAGATGTTCTCCGCACCCGTCCGGTCTTCGCACATCCCGCACGCGCCGGGTCTGCCAGCGGAGGGTGGGCGGGGTCAGTACAGCGCAATTCTTTCACATACAGATAAAATGTTAAAATGAATCGATCATCTTATGGGAAATCTTTTGGATGATATACTTCTATCCCTACCCGCTCTTTTATTCTTGATAAAAAATCTGTATTTGTTTAGCTCACCATTTTCTTTCTTCATAATGAATTGATAGGTTCTGCCGTCATCGATTTCTATGTTTACATTGGTTTTGTCATCGTTAAGTGTTAGTGAAAGAAAATTTGTTTCATTAGTTGCCATTGTGGTCTTTCCGTCATCGTTTTTCTTAATATTGTCTTGTTTTACCCAATCAATTGTAAACTTCTGCTTCAGAAATTCTATAAGTCTTCCGTTATCGTTTCCTGGGATTTTTTCCCAGCTAAACAAATACAAAAATCTAAATCATCCATGGTTACAAATATCGCATTATGCCTCAGTGCGGTTTCAAGATAAATTGAGTCCAGTGAATAAGTGCCGTATAGCGCCCCTGTGTATCCGGCACTGGTGCAGAAATGGTCATCGCATATTTCCTATATAGAAACCATCCGCCGGAGGTTATTCTCCTGGGTCTTTCCTGCTTCCATCCCCAGGTATTTTGCTATGTTTCGTATGACCTCGGTCAGGCATATCGTGGGTTCAATCAGATAGAATTCGTCACCAGCTACAGCCTCTATCACTCGCCTGCAATCAGAAGAATAAGTCTCATTTCCTTTTGTTGAGGCGATAAAAACATTTGCATCAATGCATATCGGTCTCATTCATTATGTCTCCGGTCCTTTTTAGTCATTTCAAGGACAGAGGGGGCTGTTTGTGGCCATTTGTTTTCGAGTTTTTTTGCTTCAGCAAGCCATGCTCTTGCTGCCGCCCTTGTTTCATCATCCTTTGTGCGGCTTTTGCTTTCGAGAACCATCTTTCTAAGGTCATGTATCTGTTCATCAATGGATGTTATTTTCTCGATTATTTCGCCATTTGCCATGAGTCTTATTTTTATTCTTGGGGTTTAAATAGTTGTTTGAGAGGGGAAATCCAACTCGTGATAGGTTCTCCGCGCAGGCGCACGTAATAGGTCTGCCAGAAGGGATAGGGGGTGGTGGCTGGCGCAAGAAGGATGGATGGAGTTAGTACGGCGCACTTCTTTTTGACCTTGTATGCTTACCTGTAAATAGTCTTCCGATGCCCAGCCCTTAAAACGACTAAATTTTCACCATCAATATCAAATACTACTCTGTAGTCGCCAACTCTAAATCTGTATGTTCCTATTTTTGGACTTTCGAGTTTTCGAATATCTCTTATAGGTTTGGATGCATATTCTTTGAGTTTTTTGATTATTCTGATACGAACTTGCTTTTCTAATGCATCCAGGTCTTTTAATGCCTTCTGGGTGAGAAGTACATTATACATCAATTTCCTCGATGCTCTTCACCCTGCCATGCTTGTAATCCTCTCTTGCTTCTCTGATAGAGCTTATATACTCCTTACTCGAAAGAGCAGTTAGATCTTCAAGCAAATCTTCCATGCTCTCTCTTATCGTATCTGAGATCAAAGTTTTAAATTCGTCGACGGTTAAGTCTTTTAATTTTGTCACTGTTTCCATTGATTATGCCCCTTTATATGCTTAATCGATTATTTTTAATGAGATTATTGATTTCCTATATTCAAATAACTATCCAATAAATCAGCAGCAGCTTTTATTTGTCCCACTTTCATCGTTGACAACAATAAAACACCCATAATTTTTTACTGTTCCTGTGTTCTCCACACCTGTCCAGGCTCCGCGCATGCCGCCAGCACCGGGTCTGCGCGCGGGGGGGCTGGGGTGTGGCGCGTATGGCACATACAGGAAAAATAGGTTCAATTGATTTCTAACGTGAAAACTGGAACGTGGCGACCAAGCATCAATTTATTACCATACAAGACTATATATAAAAATATAAAAAGGAGTATAAATACGAGTTACGTATGGTTGATGTATTGACAAAAAAGCAGAGAAGTTACAACATGTCAATGATACGTGGGAGAAACACAAAGCCTGAAATGAGGTTAAGAAAATTATTATTTTTTAAAGGATTAAGGGGTTATCGATTATTCGGAGTGCAAGGAAAACCGGATATAATATTTTCGAAATATAAAGTCGCTATTTTCGTTGACGGTTGTTTCTGGCACAAATGCCCTGAGCATTTTAATGAACCTGCGACACGTAAGAGATTTTGGATTAAAAAGATAGATGGTAACGTAAAGAGAGATAACGAGATAAATAGGATGCTCAAGACAGAAGGATGGACAGTTCTCAGATTCTGGGAACACGAAATAGAAAAAGACATTAACGAGTGTTACCTTACGGTATTAAAAGAATTATTAGAAAAAGGATATCGCAATGACCATAAAAATACTTGATTTGTTTGCCGGGGCCGGGGGATTATCTCTTGGCTTTGAATTAGTCAGAGATGACTCTGGTAATCCAGTATTTGAATTGCATAAGGCTGTTGAAATTGACAAATATGCATGTGAAACTTTGCGAAAAAGACATGGAACTGAAAAAGTAATTGAAGGTGATCTCACGAAACCCGAAGTCCATGAACAGGTCATCAGGGAATGCAAAGGAGATGTTTTAATCGTTGTCGGAGGAATTCCATGTCAGAGTTTCTCGCTGCTAGGACCACGCTCAGGTTACGGAAAACAAATGGAGCAGTTCAAGCAGGATAGAAGGGATCACCTTCACAAGGAATTCACTAAAATTGTCTCAGAACTGAAGCCGCACATTGTAGTAATAGAGAATGTGAAAGGAATACTCTCAAAAAAAGACCCGGAAGGAAATAAAATAATAGACAAAATAATTTCTGACTTAGAGAAATCAGGGTATAATTTCGAGAATAATGACGGGAAAAAATATATCATTCTCAACTCTGCAGATTTCGGCGTTCCTCAGAAAAGAGAAAGAGTAATTCTAATTGGAATTCTTCGAAAATGGAAGGACATTAAAGTGCCTGTAATTGAGCCAACACACTATGATTTAAATTCAACAAAAGAAAAAGCAGATACAAAATTGTTACCATATGTAAACCTGTATGAAGCAATAGGTGATCTCCCGAAAGTCGAACCTAAGATAACAAAAACCGGGCTAACAAAAAACAAATGGAAGGTAGTTGAGGGGCATAACACAAAAGTTGAGAATGGATTAGACAGAACAATATTTGACAAGAGCAAATTTGAAGACCATATCAGCAAAATAAGCGAATCTGGAAAACAATTCCTTTGCTTTGTTAGACCAAATGGTTATGAATATCTTGATCATCACACCGCTAGAGGTCAACAGTCTTCGGATATAGAACTATTCAGAAACATGAATGAGGGCGAAACTGCGGGAGATTTCATAAATAGAAATCCAAAACTTGCAAGAAAGCTCATCAAATATAATATGGATACATTTAAGGATAAGTATAGGAAACAGAAGTGGGATCAGCCATCAACAACCGTTTTCGCCCATCTTGAGAAAGACGGAAACAGATTTATCCATCCAGAACAGGCAAGAACGATAACACCAAGAGAAGCTGCAAGAATGCAGTCTTTCCCTGACGATTTTGTTGTTTGTGGTTCAATCAGCAAGAAATTCAAACAGATTGGAAATTCGGTTCCTCCTTTAATGTCGATGAATATTGCTAAAAATATAGCAAGGTTAATGCAATGAGAATAGAGCCACTATCATTCAGATTTTCAGGAAAAATAGCACGATTGCTCGGAAGAGAATCAGTTAGTAGTCCAATTGTTGCGCTTTTTGAACTAATAAAAAATTCTTATGATGCAGATGCAAGAAAAGTCAAAGTAATTTTTTCTGTTCCTGAAGATTCTGAAAAAGCATCTATTGAAGTTATTGACGATGGCGACGGGATGAACCTTGAAGAGTTCAAACTGAAATGGATGGTGGTGGGCACCGAAGACAAAGAAATACATCCGATGAGCAACAAAGGCAGACGAAAAATCGGAGAGAAAGGTCTTGGCAGATTTTCAATCGAACGACTTGGCAGGATTTCTGAAATTACAACCAAGAAGGACAAAGAACCTGAAGATCTAGTTATCCGTATTAATTGGGAGGACTTTGAGAAGCCCGGCACAACATTTGACAAAGTAACACACGAAGCAACATTAAATGCGGTCAGCGATGAATGGCATGGGTTCAGAGTTCTGATCACAGGATTAAGAGATGTGTGGACAAAAAAGATGATTCAAAATTTTGCTGATGAAGTCAGCATACTAACACCCCCAAAAGAGGTAGGGGCTGATTTTGTAGTCAATGTGATATGCAAGGAGTATCTGATTCATGAAGAAAATCTCGACAATTATCTATTTGATGAATATAAATATGTATTCCGTTCAGAATATGATGGCGAATCCAAAATCAAATATTCTTCCAAAGGCAGATCAAGATATGGTATCACTGAAGATGACATAAAAATCAGCAGCGTTATTGACATAGGTAAACGATTCTGTGGAAAATTGAATTTTGTACTTTACTTTTATCCTCTCGGTTCTGGAGAAGAAAGGTTTTATCCCGAACAAACGAGACAGCAAATAAGCAGTGAACTCAAGTCAGCATCAGGAATAAAGATATACCGGGACGGATTCAGGGTCAAACCTTACGGTGATCCAGGCAATGACTGGCTGGAACTGTATCATAAGAGACTACATATCAGGCAAATAAAATACCCGGACAATAATCAGGTTATTGGTTATGTCAAAATTACTCGTGATGAAAATTATCAGATAACAGATACAACAACAAGAGAAGGACTCATAAGAAACGATGCATATGACGATATGGTTATTTTTCTTGAAAAATCACTTTGGGCATTTGCAACCTTTAGAAAGAGTATCGAGAAAAAAGAAAAATCCAAATTTACAAAGAGAATAAAGGAGAAAGAGAAAGAAATCAATGCAGCTGTCGAGAAATTAAATATAAGCCCTGATAAAAAGACGGATATCAAAGGAATTATCCAGACTCTTGTTAATGACGCAAAAGAGGAAATAAGTTCAGAAAAAGAACAGAAGGATTTATACCGGAACTTGGCAACAATAGGCGTGACTGCGGGTTACTCCGCACATGAAATCCGCCCGATTATTGGTCGGATGAGAACGCAACTCGATTTTTTATATAAGGATAAGGATCTCTCAAAAGACCCGAATTATTTGAAACGGTTGGACAACATTAAAGAACTATTGGATAAAAACGAACTTTTTATTGATCTCGTCATAGGATACATCAAGAAAGATAAAAGAAAGACCAAGATTGTTGACTTATATGGTGTTGCAGATTACATATTTACACATTTCTCTTTTGTTTTGGAAAAATTTGGGATAGAACACAAGATATTGAACGAGTTAAAGGATAGTAATTACAAAATGTTCAGAATAGACTTTGAGTCTATACTCATAAATATGCTTCTGAACTCGGTTTATTTCTTGAAATATAAAGATGTATCTCAGAGAAAAATTGAGGTAGAGTTTAATGATAATGAAAAAAGTATATTTGTAAGGTTCCATGATTCCGGTCCGGGGGTCCCGCCTGAGAATCAGGATAAGATATTTTATCCATTGTTCACAACAAAAGAAAATGAAGAAGGCACGGGCTTAGGACTCACTATAGTAAAGGAACTAATGGAGACCTACGGCGGCAGCATCGGTGTAGAATCGTCTAAACTTGGTGGTTTGTCTCTCTTGCTTGTTTTTCCAAAGAGGGGTTAAAATGACTAAAGTGATGATAATTGATGATGACGAGGAATGGTCTGAAGATATTGCAGAATATCTGAGATCCGAAGGAATTGAGGTAATAATCAAGACTAAATCTAACGAAGGTATTGAACTCATAAAACAGGATTTCTTTGATGTCCTGATTATAGATTACAAATTGCTCAATGGAGGGGCAAACAAAGATAACGGAATCGATGTAATCACTAAAATCAGGGCATACGATCAGTTTATTCCTATTGTTCTCTGTAGTGGTCAACTTGAAAAAGAGGCGGATATGGATCGGATTCTTATTAATTCAATAAATCTTGGTATTGCCGAATACTTCAGTAAAAGTAAATCCGCAAGTGAACTTCAGAAGATAATCAAGAAATGTGAAGACTTCAAAACTGATAGTATTATTTCAACTTATGAGAAGTGGTATAAAAGTTGCCCTGACAAGGAAACACCCATTATGGTGAACTCCAGTGGAGATAAATACAGTCCGAAACGAATTATTGATGAAATTAAAAAAGGAACGCCCCTTGGAATAGAATTGAGAAAAAGTTTGGCTGATTTTGCTCTAGAGGTGCTTAATTAAAATGAATTGCCTTCTAATAAGAGCATGCCATGACCCATTTACTTTGTTTGCACAGACTTGTGCAGCAGAAATAATGGAAGCTCTTGAAGAAAAGAGCATCTCGTTCAGAGACCTGTTGAGTATTGACGCCACACGTGAAAATGTTGAGAGATTTTTATCTTCTCCTGAGAATCATCCCTCAATAGTCTTTGGTTTTGGTCATGGAAGCCCACAACTTTTTACAGGTCATAATAACGAGGAATTACTCTCCTCTGTCTCTGCAGATGATCGTACACTATTCAGTGAAAATTTCTTTTACTTGCATTCATGCAGTTGTGGTCAGGAGTTGGGGAGAAAAATGGTTGAGTATGGCGGAATGGGGTTCTTAGGTTACTGTGATGAAGTATGGTTTCATGAACAGAATGTTCTGGCATTCAAAAGAGCTGCTAATAAAGGTATATTGGAAATGATAAAAAATAATTGTACGCTAATAAATGCTTATGAATTAACCATTGCTGCTTACAATGAGGAACTTGAAAAAGCCAGAAGAACAAGAAAATTTTTTGCCTTCAACTGTCTTAAAAAAAACAGGGATGCATTTGTAAAATATGGTGTGGACAATTTTGTAATGTCTTCAATTTTTACAGCCATTGACACATGAGAACGCCGAAGCACGTCAGTCATTATACCTGTTATTTGAATGAGGGTGGGCTTGTTCCCGGTTTTCCACCCCTTATGCTTCGCTCAATATCCTATAACCGTTTATATGCCCTGATGTTTCCTGCATTTCCCCACCAAAATCCTCCAAAAAACACTCCCGCCCCACCCCCATAATTAATACCCCACTTCCCCATTCAGTACCTCAACAATGCTTCACATCATCATCCACCCCCAAAAATCCAAGCTCCTCGTCCTCCCCTTCAAAGACAACGCAAAGGAACCATCCTTCCTCGGCACCCTGATACTGAAGCAAACCCCCAAAGGCGCGCGCGCCGGCAAATTCAAGATACTGCAGGGTGAAAAGGAAGACTTCATGGCGCCAGAGGAACTCATATATCTCTAAGGAGTCAGGTCGGGTATGGTGCAAAGACATATTATCCCGCAAATATAATGACTATCCTGAATGAAAAGAGAAATAAAAGAACGGACCATTCTTGATAGATTTGCCGAAGACTTTGCGGATATTGTTAAGAAACATGCAAAATACATTATTGTTTCAGGTTTTGTTGTGATCGCACATGGAAGAAGCAGAGGGACAGAAGATGTTGACATGATCATAGAAAGAATTGGAAAAGAAACTTTCAAAACAATGCATAATGACCTATTGCTGGCAGGTTTTGAATGCATACAGTCAGAAGATTCCGATGTGATCTATGATGACTATTTGAAAGAAAAGACCAGCGTCAGATATATCAGGAAAGGACATTTTCTCCCTGAAATGGAATTAAAATTAGCCAGGGATGAACTGGACGAATATCAGATCACAACACGCAAAAAACTGCCTCTCACAGGGCTGGATTTATATTTTTCAAGCATTGAAATGAACATTGCTTTTAAGGAAGAACTGCTCACGTCTGAAAAGGATATTGATGATGCAGAGCATTTGCGCATTATATACTCAGATGAGCTTGATGAAATCCGCAGGTTGAGGTTATCATGAGGGACAGGACTCATTCAGAACAGGTAATACGATGGGCAAAATATGTAAAATCTCATCCGCGCTCCGTGTGGATAAAAGAAGTGAAAACTTTGATTGACTCTCAGATTATCATGGCAAACAATTTCTATGAGCGCCTTGCAAAAACGCAAGGCGGGATTGAAAAAATAAGAAAGCTGAGAGATTTAAGATAAAAAAATAAATATTTCACTAATGCTCCACGTCATCATCTACCCCCAGAAATCAAATCTCATCATCCTCCCCATAAAAGACAACGATAATGTCCCTTTATTCCTCGGCACACTGATACTCAAGCAAACACCAAGAGGAGCACGTCCTGCAAGGTTCAGGATAAAGCGCGGGGATAAGGAGGAACTGCGCGCACCAGATGAACTGATAGAACTCCTGCGGCTTGCTGACAAGATTCTTTTCGCTGAAGGAAACGAGAAATCAGAAGAAGGATTCAAGCAAATCCTGGAGGCTTACCAGCTTAATTACGGTTACACAAACCCGTGCCGCATCTGCCTTGTTGAAGGCAGGTACACGCCGATTGACAAGAATTCCATCCGCTACCACAACGAAAAAATATGCACAGAATGTGCAAGAAGCGAACTGGAAAAAGAGGTGAAATTCCATAAGCTCGGTGCTCTGGGACTGGACAGGCTTTACAGGACATTGCTTAAAACAAAAGACCTTGACAGGGTACTTGGGATGTTAACCCCTGAAAACCTTGATTCAGGGCTCACAAGGTTTGACACGCTAACAGCAAGCCGTGTGGATAAGAGTATAAAAGTAAAAGACCTGGCAATCCATGATAAATTTAAGAGCATACTTCTTGGCGGGCTTCGGGAACTGATGCCTGTCCAGGCGCTTTCTGTGGAAGCAGGACTGCTTGACGGGAAAAACCAGTTAATCGTCTCGGCGACTGCAACCGGAAAGACACTTATCGGGGAACTTGCGGGTATTAACAGCATATTAAACGAAAGGGGAAAAATGCTGTTCCTCGTCCCGCTTGTTGCGCTTGCAAACCAGAAGTACGAGCAGTTCACGAAGCGTTATTCACCTGTGGCTTCAACATCGCTTAGGGTGGGCACAAGCCGTGTCGGGAGCAGGGCAAAGGGTATCATGACAAGCCTTTCATCCGATATTATCGTTGGAACATACGAAGGAATGGATTTTATTTTAAGGTCAGGGAAAGCAGAGCAGCTCGGGAAAATCGGGACTGTGGTTATTGACGAAGTGCACATGCTTGAGGATGATGACAGGGGGCATCGGCTTGACGGCATGATTGCGCGCCTGAAATTCATATCACCTAATACCCAGTTTGTGTACCTTTCAGCCACTGTCGGGAAACCTGAATGGCTTGCCCAAAAGCTGGATGCAGGACTCATCGTTTTCGAGGAACGACCTGTCCCCATAGAAAGGCATCTTGTTTTCACACCTGAATTCACAAAACGGCGCCTTATTGAGAAGCTGGCGCGCAAGGAATACGAGGAAACTTCTTCAAAAGGGTTCAGGGGGCAGACTATCGTTTTCACCAACTCGCGCCGCAACTGCCACATGATTGCAGAAGGGCTGGGGATAAGGGCGATGCCGTACCATGCAGGCTTATCGTATAACGAGCGAAAGATTGTTGAGCAAAAATTCGGACACGGTGAGCTTCCTGTTGTTGTTACGACAGCAGCACTTGCGGCAGGCGTGGATTTTCCTGCATCGCAGGTGATTTTCGAATCCCTTGCAATGGGTATTGAGTGGCTGACTGTGCGTGAATTCCAGCAGATGCTCGGGCGCGCAGGGCGACCTGATTACCATGACCGCGGAATCGTTTACCTGCTTGCTGAACCTGATAAGAGGTTCGGGAAAGGGGAGTCCGAGGATGAGATTGCTTTCCGGCTCCTGCGGGGTGAGTTTGAGCATTTCGGCGTAGATTATGAGGAAGATGAACAGCTTGAGGAGATGCTGTCGAATACCGTTGTTGCAAGGACGCTTCCTGATATAAGGAAGCTTAACAAACTGCTGCTGGGTGGCGGTGATACCGGTTACCTGCTGGGTAAACTTGTGGAATACGGGTTTATCCATAAAACAGGCGGGGGATACGCGCCGACAGAACTCGGGTGGATTGCTGCATCGCATTTCCTGAGTGTTGAGCAGACGTTCCTTATCAAGAAGGCGGTGCTTAAAAACCGCGCGCCGATTAATATAGTGACAGATCTTGATACGCTGGATTCTGTGTATTTCAGCCATGCTGCGCGGCTTGGTGAAGCGCTTGGTACTGACATACCGACACGGGTTTTCGGAGCAGGGCTGGATGTTGTTTTTTCTGCTGAGAGTATTTCAAGGCTTCCTGCAAACCTGCAAAAGCCTGTGCTTTCGTTTGCTACCGAGTTCATGGCGTGCAGGTGCAAGGATGCGCCGTATTGCGGTTGTCCTGAGAGGAAGTTTTCTGCGAGGGTGGTTGAGATGTGTGCTGACGGGCTGTCGCCTGAGGGGATTGTGGGTGAGCTTACGAAGCAGTACGGGGTGTTTGCTTATGGAGGGGATTTGCTGAATTACCTTGACGGGGCAGCAAGGGCGCTTGAGGCTGTGGAGTTGATTGCCGGGAGTCTGGGGAAGGAGGATGTTAGGGATAGGGCGCTGGGGTTGAGGAAGAGGATGGAGGGGTGAAAGGAGTATCTGTTTTAAAGCTTTGACTTTCAATTTAAGTCAGATATTTTTGATTCTATTATTTGATAAATCTTTTTTAATTCATCTTCCATACCATTATCGAATGAACTTTTTATATCTGGGTATGTGAGAGATGTGAAATGTCTTTCTAATACATTTTTACCACTACTCATTAATGGATAGAAATCTTCGTTCAAAAAGTTCAATGCCTATATAAGGCACAATATTCCCCTTATTCAAACAAATCCTCAAGCTGCAATTTTCTTAAGTAACTCCCGTCTATAGCAACTGCCAAATTTCCGAGAACATCCATCATCTCCTCAACCTCTTCTCTGGTTTTTTCTGTTTGTCTAATTATGTCGCTGACTTTTGTAGCAATAATATGGTCAACCCGCTTCCCCCCGATAATTTCGAATTCATCTGAAATGGCAATATTGCATGCTATTTCTGCTTTTCTTATGTACTCAGCCATCTTGGTAATCCCGATTTTGGTTTCTTCAGATAGCTTATATGCTTCTTTACCAACAAGGTCTTTTATTTCCATTATACCTGCATTCACTAGTTTTAGCATGTTTCGTCTGCCCAGACCGTTTATGTAAAGCACGCTCAGATTCTGGAGGGAGTAATCACCTATCTTATACTCTAGTCTGTAGCATCCGGCTATATTCATCTCGCTGCCGCTTTTCAGGGTTGTCACATTTTTGAAGGCTTTACCCCCCTCAGACAGGATGCACTTAATTAAAAGTTTTACAGTGCCTGTGTTCTTCACGCTGTACCAGACTGGAAGCGGGTCAATCTGTCTCCAGTATGGAATGACACTTAAATAATAGTCGCCGTCCTCAAGGTCAACCTCCTCGGTGGACTGGTAGTCCTCAAGGCGCCATGTTTTAACTATCTTGTTATCCGAACACCTTACTTTCTTGACGTCAATCCCGTCTATACGTACTGCAACATCGGGGTCTACTATTGTCAGTCTGGCAAATACACCTTCGCTAACCATATTCACACCTCCATAAGGTCTCTGACTAACAGAGTCTCAAAAACATAAGGAACGAGAGCTTGATTTATATATTTAAGTAAACTCAACAACGTCCGTGCCTTTTCATCTGATACCACAGCTTCTTTCGCCAGCATGCTTTCGCTCAATTTTACTATTGCGGCGGGATGGCGATTTTCAATGCGCCAAAATTCTTCCGCTATGGATGCATCACACAGTGTTTTAGCCGAAATCAGTACTGCATCCGCATCTTTTCCAAAAATCCTGATGATTGTTGTACGGTTGGCATCTACCAAGCCCTTTACCGTTATTATATTTTCTTTTACAAGCTCTTTCCAGTGCTTAATGGTCACAGCGTTGAGTTTTCTCACATCAAGCGAACCGAGCCAAAACCGCAGGACTCGGTACTCCAGTCCCAGGCATGCTGGTACATAGAGGGTTTTGTTTCTTTCAATTATCCCCAAATCCTTGAACTGTTTTCCACCTTCCTGTTGCAACTCGCTGAGTACGCATTTAGCAATAAGCTTCTTATCACCGTGATTAAACACCTTGAACCATACCGGAAGCGGGTCTATATACGGTGTGAGCTTCAGGTAAATTTTTCCGCCATCCAAATCAATATCTTCTGTGGACTGGAAATTACCTAACTCCCATTGTCGGATTGTTGTATTATTAGCCGAATTCTTCTTCTCCACTCTTACCCTATCTATGACATCAGGGTCAACTATTCTAATCTTTGCTATATAAGACATATAACCTCCCGATTAACCCGTTTTAACTCAATATAACATATGTCAAATATCCTATATAATATAATCCCTCGAATTCGGTGGGTTTAAAATCAAAGCGTTTTGCCACTACCCAATTCCTTTATCATTTCCTGTACTGCCCTGTGCAAAGGCTTCACATCATTGGTACAGATATAAAAAATCTCCTCGGCATCAATATTAAAATACTGGTGGGAGATAACATCACGCACTCCTTTGATACCAGACCAGTTAATATCTGGATAATGTTGTGCAAGCAATTTCCCTTCGGTATCCTTGTCTATTTTTTTGAAATTCTCCCCTATGGCTATCAGCATCATAGCGATTCCATCCATCATATCCAGCCCTTTCTCGCTATCCAAAAAATCATCTGGCGAACTAATACCAACAAAACGCCTCTCGATTCTCCCTAACGCTTCATCAATCTGTTCAAGCTTTTCCAGAAGCAGTGCTGCATCATACATAAAGCGCCTCATTGTCAATGCGTCTTTTCAAGTATTGATTCATACGCCGCCAATAACGAACAATATCAACCTTTGTATTTAGAAGCGTCTCCAGTTCATCTTTAAGGCTTGCCCTTGCCAGCATATCAGGTGCCATCTCAACGACAACATCCACATCACTACTATCAACAGCCTCATCTCTTGCTACCGAACCAAACATTCCAAGCTTAGTAATGCCGTATCGCCCCTCTAAGTCCTTTTTATGCTCCCGTAAAATTTTTAATGCTGCTTCCCGCCTCATAACTTCACCTCAAAAGTTTCATATTATCGCAACTAATGCCAATAGAAATAAGTTTATTATCACCACATATAATTAAATCCCCTTCACTTAAAAACCTGCCGCAATTTTTTAGGCGCTGGAAAAATCACTCAACAACAGCAGCCCTCTACCAACAACCCCGCCCCTCTCACCCAAAACCACCGGAACCCTACAACTTATGGCAGGAGAAGCGCCGGGATGACAGACCGCACCTCATAAACCTGAACCAAACTTAACTTCTGTCCCCTGTCGTTACCTCGATACTTACACCCTTACTACTCCCACACTACAGTCTTCTTTTTCCCGACAACCACATTCCCTTTTTCATCATTAACATACACTGCAACACGGATACGTTCCCCCTTCATAACAGGACGGGTTAACCCTATATCAAGTTCATAAACCCCCTTTTCTTTTATTCCAATAGATATCCATTCACCAAGGACATATCCTTTATCATCAGAAAGCGTTGCGCTTATACCAGGCATTTGCATATCATTCCCATCTGGTACTGAAAGTTTCCTCATATTTATTTTATGGAGAGAAACATCCCCGATTAATTCATCTTTTTCAGAATCATTGAAACCTGAGGCAGCAAATGGCTCACTTCTTGTTATTTCAACAATTACTTTTGCAGCTTCAACTTCATGTAAAGCTATTGAATAAATTGCCAATAAGATTATAGAAATTAAAATGATAACAGAAAATACTGTTTTTAAGGATGATTTTTTATTGGTATTCATCTATTGTTTTTTATTTACTGACCTGCTGAGGTTGTATTAACCGTAGTCTCGTTTAATGAGAATGACATATTCCATGTACCTGACAGGATATCTACATCCATTCCATAACCTGTGTTGCGAACCCATGTTATATTTACCGTAGTATGGGTATGGCAGCCAACGCAGGCTTCATTTCCTCCTTTCAGTATCGTGGATTGGTTGGATGCATTATAATAACTGCCGTGTGCTTCATCAGAACCTGTAATTTCATTTGTAATCAAATCGTGGCAAAACACACATTCTAACGTTATGGCAGAATGGGCATTGTAGTCAGCACTTACGTTTACTTCTTTATACCCTAAAAAACCCGGAGTTGCACCGGGAAAGCCGCCTGGCTGGAATCCTGTGCGGTGACAGACATTACATGTCGTAAGTGACCTGTGTGGAGTATCGCCATATGACGGATTTAACTGCTGGTAAATATCCTCATGGCATTTCCTGCAATTTACATCACTGCCGTTAACAAAAGTATGCTGACCTGAAAAGATAGACAATGTGGCAGGCAGGAAATACATGCCAACTGCCAGCAAGGCTATTGACAAAAGAACCGTTTTTCTGGGGATGCCTGTACCCAAAGTCATGTTAATTAACCGATGTCACCCCTGTTTTAATTGTATAGTATGTTTCAATGTTCCTGTAACCTGTTACACCTTCACTATTCAATGTTGTATTCGAATATTCAGGGGCTGTTATGTTGAGTAATCCGTATCCGCCGTATCCAAGCCCGTCATCTATTATTTCAAAATAAACCCCGGCTATTTCCCGTGAGTTCATTAATAATCCTGTTTCATCTGCTGAACCTGTTGACCAGCTTGTGTTAACGGTTTCCGAATAATAATCGTAACCTGACGAGGAAACATTACGGTACTTAACAGATTTCACGAGTTTAACTTCTGTTAAACCTGCTGATGATGTAATCGTAACAACGGCTCCCGTATCGTTGTAGTAAACGGTTGAGATAGTTTTACCAGAGGCAAATGTTGACGGTTCAATATTAATGGATTCGTGTTCTTCCACCATACCTGATTCGTTGGAGATACGGAAATAAAGGTAATCTATTGGAGAGACTAACTCAGTATTTATCGTAAAAACATACTTGAAATTTTCAGAAATTGTATTTTCAGAATAGACTGAAACTTCCCTGCGGGATTCCACAGTTAAATCCTTACTGCTGTAATAATCATCTGATTGTGAATAATATCTGCTGGTATAACCTACTAAACTTATCTGGGGTTTGGTTATCTCCACAGTAAAATCATACCGGTTATTTGAAGCAGAATATTCTGCCGTATCCAAATTCGTAATAACTGCGGTCAGGTTATGGGTTCCGGGCTGGACAAGCTGCAAAGAAAGAGTCCCGGAATAAGTACCGCCCTGTTTTACATATCCTGTTGTGCTGGCAAGTGTACTACCGCCTTCAATTATACTTAATGTGAAATTAGAACCGAAATCATTGTTCAACTCGGCAATGTCAATCCCTGCATCAAAAGAACCAATCAATACACTCGTTGGGGAAGTTACACCCTGGATTGCCAGGTCAGGTCGCAGTTTGACATTTGTTGATGTTACCATCTGGAATACAGAACTGCCATCTTCGATAGTTACTGTAACGCTTACTTTCTCATCCTGGTTCAGGTTTGTTAAAACAAGGTTTGCTGTCCCGCCTGAGATTTCAACATCGTTATAATTATTTGTGTATTTTACAGTGCCGTCTGTATTGTAAGCATTAACCTCGATATTATTCGCAAAAGAAGTCGTACTGTCTTTAAAAATAATATAAAGGTCAGTATTACTTATTCCTTTTAATGCTTTTATTGAGATGCCGTCTTCTATTATTATTACTCCTGAGACTATCTCAATTGTAAAATCATACCTGTTGTTCAATATAGAATATTCTGCCGGATTAGAGGCGGTTATCAATACTGACAGGTTATGAAGCCCTAATTTGGTTAAATTCAGTTGGAGATTTACTGTCAGATTACTTCCCTGTGCAATACTGGCAGGTGCAGAATAAAGGGTATTATTGCCTTCATTGATACTTAATGTGAAATCCGCACCGTAATCCTTGTTTAATTCCGTGATATTTATCCCGACTTCAAAATCGGTTTCAGGTTTTGCACTTATTGGAGAATCTACGCTTTGGATTGCAATATCAGGTCGAAGTTTAACAGTTGTTGAAGCTGCCATTTCGGTTGAAGATTTGCCTTTCCCGATTGTTACCCAGACTGATATTACCTCATTCCGGCTGAGGTCTGTTAAAATAAGATTTACGGCTCCATCCACGATGGCAACATTATTATAATTTGTAACATATTTTTTCGTATTATTGATATAATATGTTTCTACTTTTATTCGACTTGCCAGTGTTGTATTTTTATCAGTGAATGTGATGGCAAGGTCAGTATCGTTTGTTCCTTTCAATGCCTGTAATGAGATGGAACCTGCCGTTAATCCTGATAATCCGGGTTTCTTTACTTTACCATAGTTATAAGAAAAAATGCCGGGTTTTTCGATATTATCCGGTTTTATTAAACTTGGTGTGGAACCAATCAAAGTTCCATGTACATTTTCCTGTAAATCGAAGGGAATAAATGATGTTCGAGAGTTATCTTTAATGGTTACATACTGTTCTTCATTAACCCTTTCCGATAAAACACCACTCAGGGCTATGGCAGCAAAACCAACAAGTACCAGTTTTAATAGAATGTTTATTCGGTTCATGGTTTCACCGTGAATTTTGTGCTGTAAGTACCTGACCACGCCCCGTTTAAGGGATAAGCTCGTTTAGTCAGGTCTGCTTTCGGTCCTGAAGCCATCACCCTGACATACACCGTATAATTTCCTGCCGTAAATCCAGTTGTAACAATAGTACCCAGTGAAGTCTCCGCCCGGGACTTGAATTTGTTATTCTGGGGCGTCATTGTCGTCCATCCAGCAACTTCTGCGCCTGTGCTGTTGACAACCCTGTACTGTCCAGTTGCTATCTGGAGGTAATTATCCAACCCAAATGCAGTGATATTAACATTGGCACCTTCCACGACAGGAGAGTTGACACTTATGGAACGTATCTCCGGCGGGGTAACTCCAATATATTTTTTGGATAACTCATCCCCAAATGATATCTGTTCGTGTACCGGGATTGCAGCCAGCATATCATGACAATTGTAACTACACCCGCCTGATGAGGCGACATAATGATCCTTACCTGGCGCATGGAACGGACCGTCATTGAGGTTCCGCGTCTGGTGGCAGTCGTTGCAGCCTGGCACCATTCCCACAGTCCATCCGTCCCAGCCGGTATTTGCTACTTTACCAAGTGGTGTCTGGTTATGGTAAATCTTTAAACGATTACCGTTTATGTCTGTGCGGCTGTCATTGGCAAGATGGCATATTGTACAGTCCTTGTATTTCGGAGGATTTCCTGCAAAATAATCTGCTATGGTCTTTCCGTGGTAGAAATCAGCTAAAGCATGACCCGACGAGGCATAACCCCTGGATTGTGCAGTACCATTTTTAACAGGTCCATGGCAGTCCTCACAATAATAGGTATTCTGGCGGCTGACATCGTATGAATGCGTCCCCGATATACCATTCGGATACCCGAAATGACAGCTCCAGCAGTCACTGTTATTAAGAATTCCCGTTCCAGCGCTTGTATTCAGGTTAACGTGCAGACCGAGGTCATTACTGCTGACATTGACATTCTGGGCACTTCCTCCCTGTGTATGGCAGTTCATGCAGAATTCACTGGCACCCGGATTTAATGAATCATCATGCAGGGTGAATCCGGCATTTACCGATGAAACACCGCCGTCCACGTGGCAGCCCCAGCATTCACTGCTGGATGTAGCAGCATTGTAATTGCTGTGGATATCAGGTTTTGTCGCTGTGGCATTGGTAGCGTTTGACCATTTCTGCCTGTTTGAATTGTTGAGGTGGCAATAAACACAATTTGTGGAATTTACTGTGGATTCCATCAGTTTGCCCGCTGTCTTATTAGCGCCATAATGGGAAACATTGCCAAGTGTATAATTGAATAATGCATTTGTCTCATTATCCGAATACGCAGCAAGGCTGTTGTTATGGCAATCCTCGCATCTGGCATAATTGGAATTAGTGAGAACCTTTGCATCAATATGCTGGTGTTCAGATACATTCTTAGCAGGATATTTTCCTGTAATATTCCCTGAAGCAAGATGGCATTCTTTACAGTAATATGGCTGCTGGTAGTTCGTGGGATGTCCGCTTGGTTTTGTGCCGTCGCCGTGGCATGCCCAGCAGGCTGCCACTATCGGGTCGGTCATGCCTGTCGTGTCAGCCCCGCTGTTGAGGGCGGCATGCATGCCTGATTTTAGTGATGTCCAGTTCATGTATGGTGATGTAGCTGAACCTGTTAAACCATGGCAGCCTGAGGAAACACAATCAGGTCCGCCGCCTCCTTCATTCAGGCTGTGTGAAAAGTTGCGTGTAGTCTCTTCATAATTTCCGACAGGGCTGTGGCATTCCTTACATGTATCATCCGTATATCCACCTGGGAAGTAAGTGCTGTGGTTTTCGAAAGGTGTACCATCCGAAGAGGTCAAACTTGAATCGGTTATTTCGGGTGGAACCGGAACAAGATTATTCCCGCCATAATTTGCAGCACCTGCATAATGACAATTTGCACACCATGTTGAAGTAGAGATGTCGGGATTATTGTAAGTATTTAAACCTTGTATGTAAGTTGATACATTGCCGATGAGTGCTGAATTTATGTTATGCGGTTCAGTCTGGTGGCAATAATAACACGCTGTAATCATGGAGGTATTATTCCAGTAGCTGCCCCATTTCTGACCTGCGTATGAATCAGTTGAATGATTCAATTCAGGGATAAGTGTTGCATAGTTTGTAGAAGTGTTCACAAGATTATAAACATGGCATGTAGTACAATTCGCAGGGCTTCCCTTAATGAACCTCTGGTAACTTCCATTGGTCTGGGCGTACATCATACCGTGAACAGGAGTCTGGTACATAGTTTCATTTGGGTCCTGGTGGCAATTCCAGCAATTCATGGTAAAACTATTATGCGTGTCAGGTATGGCTCTTGTACCCGCAACTCCTAGACCGTGGCAGGTCTGGCAATAATCATTGTCCACTATGCCGCTGTTTGGAATAGATAAGCTGTTATTGTGCAGGCGGTTGTTTGAACCGTGACATGATGCACATCTTTGTCCCGGGTTATCAGTATGGTTGTAAATATACATACTAATTCCTGGTTTTTCCATTGCAATTGCAAAGGCTGTGCTTAAGTTCTGGTGGCAGTACAGGCAATTCGACTCCCTTGAACCGCTGCCGACTCTCAGGTCTGTCCTTGGTTTGCCATAGTGGTAGGCACTCATGTTGCCGCCGTTTAGTCTTATCCCATCGCCTGTGAAAGAACCGTAATCATTGTCGTTGTTGAGTGTTATCATCTCACTGACGTTTTCATGGCAGTTAAGACAGGATGCAATACTTGAACTTGAGTTTCCAGCCTTGATATCATTGCCGCCATAGTAGTGTTCACTGACTATCATTGCATTATATGCAGATGCGTTGAATGTGCCTGTTCCGAGATGACACTCAGTACATGTTTTGGGAGCTGTCTTTCTATCAGGATGACCGCTTGTGACATTGCCGTTACTCTGGTGGCATGCCCAGCATGCTCCTACTGCCGGAACATAGCCCCGTGCTGTTGCATTGGCACTGTTCATTCCGAAGTGGGCGCTGAGGTTCATTGCAGTGAAGTTGATTCCTGAAGAAGCACCAACAAGACCTGCTTCAAGACTGTGGCATTCGATACAATTAGGTCCGCCTGCAACACCTTCATCAAGGCTGTGAGAGTAATTTAATGAAGTTGCTGTATAGGCACCGCTGCTGACATTAAGGGCATGGCAGGATTGACAATTACTGTCTTTTACACCTGCGGAGAGGTAGCTGTTATGGTCTTCCCAGTTTGTCTTGCCTGTGTTATTGGTGTCTATCTTCGGCGGGTTGGGAGTCCACATGCTTCCGAGATAATTCTGGGCACCGCTGTAATGGCAGTCGATACACCAGGTAGTCGTGGCAAGGTTACCGTTTTTACTATTATTACCATCTGTTAACAGGGAATTTATTTTACCAAGACCTGTGGCATTGTGCCTTGTATCGTTGTGGCAGTAAACACATGAAGAGGAGGATTCTGTTGTTGTATTCCAGTACGTTCCCCAGATGCTGCCGTTTGAAAGATTAGAACTGTGTTTCATCGGGTCAGGAATCATAACGGCATTGAAGCCGGTGATGCCCGTTCCCTGGTGGCAGTCGGTACAGTTGACGGCACTGCTCTTATTTCCTGGACTGTTAAGACCCCAGCTTGTGTCTGGCTGGAGATACTGGATGCCATGGATGCTAAGGTTTGTTTCAAGGTGGCATGAACTGCATTCTATACTATCATTATGACGGGATTTTGTATCGTGGCAGTTTGTACACAAAGCTGTACTGACAGTTGGTTTGGATAACGTTGTAAAATGAATTCTGCCGCTGTTGTGGCACGTACTGTTTGTACATCCCGGATTCGTGCCAAGGTTCGTATGGTTGGTTATGGAAGTATTGCTTCCTGAATCGACCATTTCGGTACTGAATGCAGTACCACTGTTGTTATGGCAGTAAGTACAGTTGGAAGTACTGCCTGTGTTATACGGGGAAACGCCTGTCTTGTTGTCGCCGTAGTGGCTGACACTGGCGTAAATGGATTTCGTGCCGGCGGGGTCGCTGTTAGACAGGAGCATTTCTGTCTTGTTATGGCAATTGACACAGGAATCGTTGGTGTTGCCGTATGATTTTGTCTTAATATCAGTGCCGCCTGTGAAATGCTCACCGACAATTAAAGCCCCGAAGTTATTGTCAACATGGCAAAGGGTACAGTTCTTTGGTGTGTCGTAACCGTCTGGATGACCGCTGTCCGGGAGTTCGGATTCATCAACCTGTCCGTCACCTGATACACTGCTGTTACTGTGGCAAGCCCAGCAGCGTTTGTTATCTGTTATACTGGCAGTTGCTAATGAGTTCAGGTTTGTATGGATGGAAGTGCTGGTATTCATCTTGCTGACATCGACTTTTGCCGTACTCTTGCCGATGTCGTGGCAGCTAACACAATCACGACCGCCTTCCTGCCCGACTTCCAAGTCATGCATGTAGGTGGTGATGTTTGTGGTATCACCTGCATGGCAAACCGTACAGTCATTGTCAGTTACCATGGTTAAACCAGTATGATCCTTTGGAGTACCGCTTACCGGATAATTTGTGTCACCTGCCGTGATTTCAGGCGGAGCCAGAGATAGGTTGTCAAGCATATTATTGTAATTGGCTGAACCGTTTAAATGGCAGCCAAGACACCATGTGCCTGTAAGATCGCTGCCAATAACGTTACTGCCCTGGAAGCTGGCAGGATTACCAAGGGCTGTGATGTTATGCCTTGTGTCACCGTGGCAGTATTCGCATGACGCATTGTCAGATAACCAGTAATTGCCCCATTTCTGACCTGAATTTGCATCGGTGCTGTGATTTACCGGCTGGGCAACTCTTGGAGCGTTTTCAAATCCTGCAATACCCGAACCCTGGTGACAATCTTCACAATTTACCGCCGTGGTATTGGCGGCAGCGAATGTGCCTGATGTAGTAATATAATTGATTGGGTGGACTTTGTCCCTTGAAGCACTGCTGTTGACATGGCAAGAGAGGCATGATACTAACCCGCTATGGTTGTCACGGGTTGTATGGCAGCCGGTACAGAGAGTTTCGTCAAGTGCCGGACTTGTAAGATTCCCGTCGTGCATCCTGCCTTCGTTATGGCACAGGGTACATTCCGGGGTTGTTAATGAATTAGCGCTGTGGTTGGATATTGTCCTGTTTGTGGTATCTACAAAGTCAAATGTGGTACTTGAACCATTATCGTGGCAGTACTTGCAGTTGACAACATCGCCTGCCACAAGGGCAGTGTTGTTCCTGCTCTTTCCGTAGTGTGAGATATTGCTGTAACTCGTGCCCGTATCATCAGAGTAAGGCTGGAGCATTTCGTTCTCTATATGGCAGCCGATACAGGAGTCGTTCAGGTTAGCATAATTCCTTGTCTGTAGTTCCGTGCCGCTCATGTAGTGTTCTGATACCTGCGGTGCGCTGAAGTTAGTGTTTGAGTTTGTGTTTATGTGGCACAGGGTACAGTTCTTTGGTGTAAGGTATCCTGTCGGATGGTCACTTGTTGGAATGCTGTTGTTATTGACAACACCACCTGCAATGTAACTGTCATTGGTATGGCAGGCATAGCATATCTTGTTCTCAGCCCTGCCGTTTGCAGTGCCGCCTGTGTTCAGGTTCAGGTGGATGCTGTCTGAATTGTTCATGTTATCCACGTTTACCTTGCTGCCGGTTGTGCCGTCATGGCAGTTTACACAGTCCTGACCGCCTGAGCCGCCTGCTGTTATTCCGGTGTCATGGAGTTTGACGGAGGCTGTCAGTCCGCCGTGGCAGTTGTAACAGTTTGCGTTAAGGGCAACATTGTCTTCTGTATGGGCATAATTAGTACCGTTTCGGGGGTCAAACGGCGTTCCCCAATCTGCTGATAAGTTGTTGGTAATATGACACCACCTGCAATCACTGCTTGTCATAAGGCTTGATGTGGTCAGGTAGTGGGATACTGAAGCGTTCTTTGAATCGCCGCCTATTGAAAGACCGAAGCCGTCAGATTCGGTTATTGAGGTCAGGCTGTTGTTGTGACAGATTGAACATTTAATGTCTGTTGTTGGAACTGTCGGCGCGCCCTGTGTGTGTTCGACTGCCTGCGGGGCATTGAAGTTTGAGTTCGGGTCGGTATTGTCATGGCAGTCTGGGCAGGTTCTGGGTGTTTTGTAAGTTGAATAATGACCGTCCGGCTGGTTTGTTTCGTTGGCATAGCTGTTTGAGGAGTTGCCGTGGCATGCCCAGCATTTGCGGTTGCTGGCATTTCCGGTTGTGTATTGGGAAAGGTTGTTTAAGTTGGCATGGGCACTGCTGTCTGTGTTGGTTATGTCGATGTCAGCACCTGCTGTGCCGGAGATGTCGTGGCAGGAGGCACAGTTCACGCCGCCTGATGAAGCAGTCGGAATATGGGCGTCAAGCACACCGACATCGCTTTTGTGGCATACTGTACAGTCTGTAGTTGATGTGGTATGGGGTGCAGTTGAAGGACCGTCGCTGGTGTGGCAATAGTTGCATTGGTCATTTACATTTGTTGAAACTGTCTTATTTGGTAGGGTTAGACCATGAACCGTTAAATGACATGTGGCACATGAAACATTCGGGCTATTCCCTGAAATATTATGAGACTTCCCCGAATTAATATTATTATTCCAATATTCAGTAGAACTCGCCGCACCTGGCGACCACAAAGGTATTGCTGTGTTTTGCATTTCAGTTGTAGCATGGCATCCAATGGTTTGATAAGTGGTTGCATCATTTTTACTTGATGCAGGTCCTCCTGAAAATGAATATGTACTTGCAAAACCACACGAGGGCTTATCATTTAAATCCGCCCTATCTACCCCGTAATCATAATTATAATTAGTAGTTCCTATTCGATTCAAATGGCATGCCCCACAATACTGGGAGCCTGGCCAGTAAACCCCCCAATTAGCACTTTCTCTAACAGCGTCAGGTCTATAAGACAGATTCCATTCAAAATCACTGAAGTCTTTACCCACCCCATAAAATTCAAAAGACGGCATTTTCTTAAAATGAACATCCTGTTGTTCATATGGAATTGTACCAGAAATATTTTCATACCAATGTTCATTGCCTGCATGACACACCCCACAATTATCCTGACCGCCAGCGCCGTCTCCGAAATGTGTGCCTGAATGAGCACTTTCATAGGAATTGTGGCATCTCACCCCTGAAACCAGTACAGTCAAATTGTGTGTACCTAACACTGAATCAGTTACTGTAACATTCACATAAATGTGGTCGTCAGCTAATGATAAATTTGTTGTAATATCGATATCAGGAATATCTACCTGAGATGAGTAAATCCCACCACTTTCAGTTAAAGTGACTGGACCAATGTTGAAGAAAGAAGAAATTGATGAATCAACAACGTGATGGACTGTATTATCATTTTTGTTGTAGTGATCCAAATGTGCTTCATCAGCTATAGTAGCAGTAACAGTCCTGCCAGACATGGGCATTCCGTCATCATCAAGAACAAGAGCGTAGACAGATATTCTTAAGTCTTGGGCTGGGTAAGTATTTAAAAGTGTAGTTGTCGGTGGTTTAGCAGCTTGTTGTCCACCACCCATTGACCAACCAATATAAACTTTCTTATCAGTAAACACAATCAATTTCGTCGGCGTCCCCGCAGCCTCTGCCACTCCAACAGATGCAAACAGCGCCGATAAAACAATTAAAACTAAAAACAAAGCTCTGTTTGATTTACCACTGCCTATTTTATAATCCTCTAAGTCCCTATCTTCGCCAACGGACATATTCCTACCCTATCCATCCTGCTCAGGATACATTCCACGTTTTTACCATGCACATATCCATTGTACATGTCCGTTTTTCTATAGCTATGATATTATCAGGAAGACAAACTAAATCAGGTAAATAGCCATTGCTATCTCGTTTTTAATATTAGACTTCCCGAAAGCCCACTCGTTTTTCCCCGTTTTTACAGTCCATGAATGATAAATTTAAGTTAAATGTATATATTCAGGCAATTTAAAAATTGGATTTATTACTTAAATATGTTTCTATTCGATGCCGGGTACCGGTATTGATAATTATTATAATAATGAATACTTACTTCCATGTATTTCTATATAAATGCCATCTGCACACTGCTAACAAGATAAACATTTTATAAACCAATACAACATAAAAGCCCTAACATGAACAACTCCGGACAAATAAACCCAAAGCAAACAGCAGGAGAAAAAGCAGCACAGCTTGTCAAAGACGGCATGGTAGTCGGGCTTGGCACAGGCTCCACAACCGCCTATGCAATAAAAGAACTTGGGAAGCGGGTTTCCAGAGGTCTGGATATTATGGGTGTTCCAACATCATACCAGTCAGCATTCATCGCCTGCGAAAACGGCATCCGGCTCACAACACTTGACGAACATCCACAGCTTGACATTGACATTGACGGCGCTGACCAGATAATGAATTCCACTGCCATAAAAGGCGGCGGCGCAGCCCATACACGGGAAAAAATCGTGGCGCTCTCATCAAAACGGTTTGTTGTCGTGGTGGACGAATCCAAATACTCAGATGTCCTGAACCACTCCGTTCCACTTGAAGTCCTGCCATTTGCACGAAAACTTGTGGAAAAGCAGGTTGCAGACCTCGGAGGAAAAACACGGCTTCGCATGGGTGTTGAAAAAGACGGTCCTGTTATTTCAGACAACGGCAACTTCATAATGGATGCAGATTTCGGGGTAATAGATAATCCAGCATCCCTTTCCAGTGACCTTTCACTATGTACAGGCATTGTGGAACACGGGATATTCACAAACGTAAATGCAGTCTATATCGGGAAAAAAGACGGCTCAGTACAAATCATGGAATTCTAGGGACCGTTTGTCCCGTTACCGAATTTTTCATTCATAAGGGTCTCGCTGACCCTCATTCCCTTTTTTACTGTAATTTCAGGCCATATTCTTACATTTGAATTTACAGTAACACCATCTTCAATTAAAACCCTCGGCCCGATAACAGCGCCTGTTTCAATAACACACGTATCATTGATACGGGTGGCATTATCAATAGTCACCCCTGAAACCGCAGTATTTGAACCAATCACGACATCATTGAATATATACGAAGAAAGGACTCTCGAATTATCGGCAATTTTACAGTTTGAGCCTATGGAAGTGTAAGGCCCGATAAGAACGTTATCGCCAATGGACGTGTTCTCGCCTATTATAACAGGACCGACAACAAGGGAATTGGAACCGATTGAAACGTCATGCCCTATCCCGACAGGACCGGTTACTTTGGCATCCCTTATACTGATATTGCCTGATAGCTGTGTGCCAGGCATCTGCTCAAGCATCCATTTGCATGCTTCCCTGTACGCCTGCGGGTTCCCGATATCAGTCCACCTGCCCCTGACAAGGTAACCGTTGATATGTTCACCCTTGCTCATTATGTCAGGGAAAAGGTCTTTTGCAAAATCATACTTCCTCTCAGGTATCCAGTCCAGTACCTCAGGGTCGCACACGTATATGCCTGTGCTTGCAAGGTTGCTGAAAATCTCACCTGCTTCAGGTTTTTCGAAAAACCTGTTTATCCTGCTGTTAACATCAAGTTCTGCAATGCCGTAATCACGCGGGTCATCTATCGGGATAAGACCAATACTGACAAGCGCATCGTTTTTCTCGTGGAAACGGTAAAACTCGCGAAGCCCGATGTTCATGACATGGTCGCCCCCAACCACCATGAACGGCTCGTCCTCAAAAAGTTCCTGTGCATTTTTTACACCGCCGGCAGTGCCCAGTTTTTCCTTTTCGTGAACGTATTCAATATGCACGCCGTACATACTGCCGTCACCGAGTGCGGCTTCAATCTCGCCGCCAAGATATCCAAGCGTAAGCACGATGTCGTTGAACCCTTCCTTTGCAAGATGTTCCACAAGGTGTACAAGTGACGGTTTGTTCAGGAGCGGAATCATTGGTTTTGGTCTGTCAAAAGTCAGCGGTCTGAGTCTTGTTCCCTCGCCGCCGCACATAATACATGTCTTCATTCGATTACCCGGTTTTAGATTTCCCTGACAGTATATAGATATAACGAAATATATCATGTATGAATGCAAAATAACATATAGAAAACGGGGGAACATGACCAGAATCGTTATAGCAATCGGCGGGAACGCAATATTAAATCCAGCAAAAGGCAGCCCTGAAGAAGCACAGAAAAAGATTGACATGACATGCGCCGAAATTGCCACCATAATCGAAAACGGGTATGAGGTTGTCCTGACACACGGGAACGGTCCGCAAATCGGGAACATACTTGCCATGCAGGAAGAATGCGGTCTTGTCCACCCGCAGCCGCTTGACGTATGCGGGGCGCAGACGCAGGGAATGCTTGGATACTCCTTACAGCAGTCGCTTGATAACAGGTTAAAAGAACGCGGGATTAACAAAAGAGTAACAACCGTGCTCACGCAGGTTATTGTGGATGAGTCAAGTCCATCTTTTGAAAATCCCACAAAACCCATAGGGCTTTATTACCAGAATTTCAGGGCGCAGGAAATGACAGCGCTTGGAATCAGGATGATAAAAGACACACACGGCTACCGAAGGGTTGTCCCGTCCCCGGAACCCGTACAGATTATCGAAGAGGAAACAATTAAGAAACTCGTTTCAGACGGCTTTATTGTAATTGCAGCAGGCGGGGGCGGGATTCCTGTAATTCGCAAAAACGGGCTGCTAACGGGTGTGGAAGCAGTTATTGACAAGGACCTGACAGGAAGCCTCCTTGCAGCTTCAGTCGGGGCAGAACTTTTACTCATCCTTACCGATGTTGACAAAGTCTCGCTGAACTACGGAAAGGATAACCAGACAGACCTTGATAAAATGACTACCCGTGAAGCGGAAGAGTACATAAAAGAAGGACACTTCGGCAAGGGCAGCATGGAACCGAAAGTGCGCTCCGGAATGAACTTTGTAAAATCCGGCGGGAAATACGCAATTATCACAAGCCTTGAAAAAGCCCTGCCTGCACTTGTTGGAACGGCAGGAACACGGATAATCCGGTGAATGGGGAGATTATTTTTTATTCCTTGAAGAGACAACCTTATTCAGGTCTTCCACAAGAGCCTCTACACTGATACCGTGCACAGTGGCACCCTCTTCGATGCTTTCAAATGCAGAAACATGACACCCCACACAGTGAAGCCCGTGTTTCATGAACACCATCATTGATTCAGGGTATTGCGTCACAACTTCCTCGATTTTCATGTCTTTTGTTATAGTCATAATAATACCTTTGTTCGCATATTTACGAATTGTAATGAATTCCTATCCTATTAAATCTTACTGTCTTCAATCCATTTAAATCATTACACTTAAAATGCAAGGCATGACCTCAGTGGTGCGTTCCTTCAACCACCTTCACGCCTTTTTTAGCAATCATCTGCCTGATGCCGTCAATATGCGGGCATTTCGGGTAACCCGTATCCATCAGCATGCATGAACTCAGGTGTATAACATCAACACCATGTTTCTGGAGGCTGTCAACAAGCCTGTAAACCCGCCGTCCAGGACATCCTCCGCAGGTGAAATACCCGATAATTTCAGTATCAGGTCCGTACTCGCTGAATTTTACTTTGCGTTTATTGAACGCCTTGAAACACCCGACACCAGGACAGGCTTCACTTACTGTCTCGCACCTGACAATAGCAATCTTCGTGGTTTTTTTGTCTGTTTCATCCTCTTGCATCAGACCGCCAAAACGCACCATCGCTTCGGTCACATCATCCAGCGTAACACAATTTTTTCCTTTCTTTTCAACAGCGGTCTCAATACCCATCTTTGCCATTTTCCTGACATGTTCCGGTATTTTCCCGAGTTCTTTCTCAGCGTCTTTTTCCCATTCCATTTATTTCACCTGTTTTTTCGCATTAATCGGTTTTATTTTTTCCCATTGTTTTCCAGATATTGAATATGAATATAAATACCGAAATCCCTTCGATTATCCCGAATACCATTACCATTGTCAGGGCATCAGAAAAATCATAGCCTTTCAGCATATACATTCTCATAAACGGGTATGCAAGGCTCAACCCAACAAGTCCGATATTGGCAAGCCAGAACTGTACAACGGCAAGTTTCTCGCTGAAGATGCGCGTGCCTGAATATCTGGGAATTATCTGGTAACATATACCGAAAACCACAAACGACAGGAATCCAACCATGCCAAAATGCGAATGCATGAAACTGTATCCAGGACCTATTGCTATCAATATCCCAAGAACCGTACTAAGTCCAAGATAAACAAGCCCTGCTTTTATGAAGAAACGCGGTATTTTATCCATTTCTTCCTCCTAATTAAACCCGTAAACTGTTACATCCATATCTGCGTCCACAATATAGTCAAAATCAACCAGTTTATCCCATCCTGCATTCTGGAAAATCCCGCCGATACAGAATCCAAGTATAAGCCTGTCAGGATAGCCTTCTGTTATTTCGTCTATGAGTGTTTTCATTTCGTTTACATCTATGCCCATTTTCGGCATTGCAATCCCGCCGAGAAGCACAACAGTGTCGGATGCAGGGTCGGCATATTCGCCAGGCAGCATCCCGTATTCTGTCATTTCAATTTTTGCAGCCATATCTTTCCTGAGGTTTGGTATGAACACGCATTCCTTGCCAGTGCCTCGAAGTACAAAAGTGAGAAGCGATGCAAACGGCGTGCACCAGCCGGGACAGCCGATGAATGTTATTTCTGAATGAAAGGAGCATGCCTGTCAGTCCTTCTGCTTTGTCTGTGGGTTTCATGGAATCACAGGTAGGGATTGTTAAAGGTTGGATATAAGGGTTTATTTATTGTAAACTATTCTTGCTGAGTGGAATTGTAGGAATGAAGGTCAGTTTTTGGAGGGATGTAAAATATTATGTCATCGTGTTTTCTGATTGTTTTGAATTTTGAATTTATTGTGAAGTCGTTTGTAACTTCAGCATGTAACATATAATTTCCAGATGTTAAATTGGAAGTGTTCAGGTTTAAATACCATATTCCCTCATGGTTTATACCAAGCATCAATTTATTTTCAGAGATTTTTTCATGAGTTGCATTTATTGTGACATTATCAATATAATGAAAAATACCGTTGCCTGTTTCGAGTTTAGATAACGTTATGAAGTTCTTGGAATACGAAATTCCTGTTTCTTTGATTGTAAAAGTTATAATATTACTATTAGTGTTGGAAGATGGATATTCGTCTATATAATAAGAACCCGTTAATAAATATGCTGAAAGTAAAAATGTAGACACTAACAGTAACAATAATAATATAACAATATAAAAACTGTTTTGAATTTTTATGACATGTGTAAAAATGTTATCTTTAAGGTGAGATACTATATCCTCTTGTACTTTTTTTAGTGAGACGCTTTTTAATAATTTAATCAAAATGGTTTTATTATCAAAACATGTCTTTACAAAAACAATAATCAAAAAAACGAGACCTGATAATAAAATCTTTATAATCGTATCTGTTTCGTCTTTATAATAATCTATAAAAATATTTGAAAATAAACTAATTATCCACAGTACAATAAATAATGGGATATATCTAAATAATTTTTGTGTTATATTTTTTAACTTATTTTTCAACTTGCTTTCATATGTAGATATTAATAACCATTTTAATATCAAAAATACGAATAATACTATTAATACAATTAATGTAAGCCATACTGTAAAATAAAGAATTAAGTATGAATATTCACTAATCGCCAAAACATTATTATTAAAATAATCTCCCAGCTTGATTAAAAAAGCTAATAAACCACCAAATAGTGTTATTGCAAAAGTTATCTCTTTAAAATCGCTAGAACTTTGAAACTTTTCATCTTCAATATTTAATTTTTCTTCTTCAATCTGCAACTTCCTTCGTTCAACCCATCCATTAATTCTTCGTGGTCTTTCCCGTTCAATATATCTTGCCAAATTGAAGTTGCCCCTTTGAATATATTCAAATACAAATAGTTGTAGTTAATATTTAATACTTTCTTAAATATTATTACATTATAGATTTTATCATCGGTAAGATTATTAGAGTATTAGATGAATTACTGATATGAATAGGTTATAAGGTACAGATATGGATAATGCAACCCTGAAGCTGCCGGAACAAGCCGATATTGAAGAAATAAAGACGATATTTAAAAGCTTTAGCTTTATCCACAGCCTTCTACTTT
>PGYG01000098.1:9635-12490 GCA_002839545.1 Candidatus Methanoperedentaceae archaeon HGW-Methanoperedenaceae-1 | reverse complement strand
CTGTCAAATTGATTTTCCGGACAAAAATTGTGAATTTTTTGTTGAAATAGATGCCAGTATCTTTAAAAAATAGTGAAATCTGTCAAACTTAGGTTATAAGCAATGAGTAAATTACGACCAATTCCGTGCATAACATTGATATGCAGTAAGATTCATTAACGGCGCAGGTGATTTTTTATGAGTGAATGTTTCCTTTGCAGTACAGCACTTGAAGCGGTAAATGACGCTGAAATTGAAGACGTGGAAGTTTGTGTCGATTGTTGCGAAAGTATAGATCTCGTTGTTATGGATTATCTCACGTCAAGTCCTGGCGGAACAGACCTTCTTCTTGACATAATTGCAGACGATCTTGAAAATCCTGAAGGCAAACTCAGGGAACCCCTGAAAGCCCTTCTAAAAGAAGCACTTGCAGAAGAGTAATCCTCTTCTTATTTTTCTTTTTTATATCTTCTTGAGGCGATACTGACAGTATCCCTGGGAATGGAGTGTTTGTTCAAACCAAGGTACGTTCCAATTATCTTGAGTTCAGGCTGGTAATACCTGGCAATATGTTCGGCATACTCAAGCCCGTCATTTGTCATGACGTATTCATACCTCTGTTTCCACCTGCCCTTATGTTCATAATAACGCAGGTCTTCATCAACCATTCCCATTGCAACAAGAAGCTGGATATCCTCGAATAACTTATCGCTGTAATAAAACCCGTACCTGTCATGAAACCTGTAATCAAACAGGTTCGTGAGTTTATCCATATCCCCGAGTTCACGGACTATCCTGTAAATCCTTGCAATATTCCGAAGCCTTGGCATGGATACCACTCCTTTTTCCTCGGTGCAAAACATCCTGTGGATGCTGTAAAAAACAAGAAGCAGCCCTTCAATCGGCAGGTAATTCTCGTTCCGGATAAACCGCAAAAGCTCAGGTGAGAGCTTCTGTATGCCAAGCAGGAAATCATGTGATGCTTCATGGAGTGCAGGGTTGTCTTCCTTCCGTGAGAATACGCAAAGCGATATCTGGCGCGAGATGCCCCTTACAAGACCGTTTGCCAGCGCGGATTCATCGTAGAAAAAACCTTCATCCTCCCCGAGTTTAACCCTCGTGCTTTTTGGAATCCCGCCTGCAACATCAAGGTCAACAAGTACAGGCGCACCGTACGTTGCTGCGAAACGTTTTGCAAGCTCATCCTCAAACATCTTCTTGGCATTGCCGTGCCTTGCAATGGTTGAAAGTGCCATTCTTGTCTTCGGGTTCAGGTTTTTGTGGTTAAAACGTGAAACTGCATTACATATCCTTCCGTGCCTGATATTCAGGATAAGTTTTTTCGCACTTTCGTCCCCGTGTATTTCAATGAAATTTAACAGGTCGCTATCGTTGTATGATGTGAAAAATTCAAATACCGTTTTCCTTATATCATTCGGGGTTCCGTATCTGTGAAGTGAGCTTTCCAGTGCGTGGAGCAGCATGGCTCTTGCACCTTGCGTCTTGGGGTTATGGATTATGGCAGAGTAATGGTGCGCCCTTGCAATCAGCATGGACTCAGCCGCAGTCAGTGCCATGTCCTCATCATAACTCAGGGTACCGCCAAGAATCATATTTCCATCATTCAGGGACATGCTGCCCACAATCTGGTCAACGTCCACAAGCCCGAGTGAAACGCCTGTGTGGTATGAATCCCGCAAAAGAAAATCAATCCTGTCCGCGTCTATGTCATTTGAAATAATCTGCCCAAGACAGGGTTTTGGCAGGGAGCCAATATCGCCGGAAGCCATCAGCGCAATCTCATTAAAAAAGGACTTCGCATCGTCTCCAACTTTTCCTGCTATTTCGTCTTTTGTATGGAATGAGTTTGATACGATATGTTTCGTGAACATTTCATGGTGCAGGAATTTCCTGCCTTTTATCTCAGGCTGGAAAGCAGGATTCCGTTTAAGGACGCTTTCCACAACATGCGAGAATGCGCAGTGCCCTATATCATGAAGCAGTGCAGCCAGCCTTACTTTTACTATGTCCCCCTTACCAAGACCAAAAGCGTTTGCCATCTTATCGGCAATGAAAAGCGTCCCGATGCTGTGCTCAAAACGCGTATGGTTTGCGCCTGGAAAAGCAAGGTCAGCAAGTCCAAGCTGCTGGATTCTCCGAAGCCGCCCCATCTCCGGCGTGTTTATGATGAGCTGCTCAAGCTCACTTATTGCCACATGACCGTGAATGGGGTCTATAATCGAGGGCATTATATGTTTAATAAGACAGGGGAGTATTAAAAACCACCTTTTGGGAATGGGTTTTAATTAGTGAAAATCTACAGTATCAAAAAGAAAAATATATCTATAACAAATCCTAAAAGTAACCAAAAACGGGGTGGACGTAAAACGGGATAGAATAGGGGTATTATAAAAGATGAAAACACTTTTTCGTAATACGAAGAACATTAAAACCGCAATAAGCACATACTGGATAATATTCGGGTTGTTCTGGATTGAAACAGTATTTGCATCCGAGGATTCCGTTGGTATAAAATTAACCGTGAGTGTGTTTCTCGGGATTCTTCCATTATTGATGGGATGGTGGCTGGTAGTGGAATCCGGGTTTTTAAACAGGACACTAAAATAAAAAGTTGAGTGAGGGGAGTAAGCCCCCTTATGTTTAGCGCAGGAGCAATGCCCCTGTTGCGCTTATGCGGCATTCGGCTATGCGCCGTACTCCAAATGGAAAATTGTGCTAACCAGTTGCTTATTTTTTGCTAACAGTAAGAGTTAAATGGTTCTCTTTAACATCGTGTGGGTAACTTCAATATATCCCAATTCATCTGTGATTGAGTTTCGGGATTCTCAAATAAAGTTTGATTTATACGATAATTT
>PGYG01000098.1:929-9595 GCA_002839545.1 Candidatus Methanoperedentaceae archaeon HGW-Methanoperedenaceae-1 | reverse complement strand
TGGGCTGAATAAATCAATTGGATTCTATATTTTTATCAAAATATACTGTAATACACAAAGAATTAAGTGATATTTACCCACTCAATGTTGGGGAGATCCAGTTAAATCAAATCCATCAAAAGTTACAGCATAATTGTCTATTACCGCCCTTCCAAGAAGCACATCCCCTACTTCTTGATAGAATACTATGATGTTCCTGTGCAGTTTGCCAAGGAATTCAACATCTAATTTTGCATACCATGTTGTAATCGCACCGCCTACAACTGATATGGCTGTTGCTCTATGGCTTGTGATATTTAAATCGTTCCAGACATCTTTTGGAATTGCTATGGAATCCGAACCTGTATCCACATAAGCCAGGACTTCTTTTTCGTTACCTGTTAAAGGATTTATAAGCTTAATTGCAACTAATGGGTCGTTGTCAATATAAGGAAAAATATCAGGCAACTGTCCACATCCGGAAAACACGCGCAACCGTTGATTTTTTCCCCACTTTTCTAACAAGCACTTTGTGGGTTGGGCATAATTTATCAATTAATTCATCGACTTCTAATAGCGAATCCGCTACAGCAGCAAGTTTTTCAGTTTCCAAATCTATGGCTACCACTTTACCATAGTATTTGCTCTCCCAATCTTTTTTATTAGATTCGTATATTTTATTCGCTTTTGCCTCAAGCCCGGTATTTTTAATCATATAAAACCCTATACTATTTTATAAATATAAAGTTGAGTGAGGGGAGTAAGCCCCCTTATGTTTAGCGCAGGAGCAATGCCCCTGTTGCGCTTATGCGGCATTCGGCTATGCGCCGTACTCGGACGGGACTGGACTGCCCATATTGTCCTATTTCGGCTTGCACCCGCGTGGATTCGCCGTTCCATCCGCATATGCACGACCTCACTCTTTCGAGCTCATCGCATTTGTGCACTGCGGTATCGTTTCTGTTCCAGAGCCAGGGTTCTCACCCTACACCTTTGCAGGTGTCCGCGGTCCAGTAAGTGGGGGGACTTTCCTCAGCAGCAATATTGCCGCCGGGAGCCGCCCTTCCTCTCTCAGTCAGGTAAACAGCGTATTACCGTTTAAATTTACCGATACATTGAAGATAAAAAAGCTGCGTTTAGAACTAAAAGGTGAATTTATGAAAAGGGAATTAATGGATATACTGTGCTGCCCGATGTGCAAAGGCGACCTCGAACTTAACGTCAGTGAAGAGAATGAAAAAGAAATCTTAAAAGGAATTCTTCATTGCGGGAAATGCAAAGAGGATTATCCCATAGATGACGGCATCCCGAATATGCTGCCGCCTGAGCTAAGGGAATAATTCGTCTTTCTTTTTTAAAGTTTTCCTTTCTTCTTAAGGAGTTCCGCGTTCAGGATACTTGCACCTGCCGCACCCCTTATCGTGTTATGCCCCATGCAGATATAACGTATCCCGGGACGAATCCGTCCCACTGACACTGTCATCCCGCCGCCAAGGTTCCTGTCAAGGCGCGGCTGGGGTCTGTCGGGTTCCTCTTTTACCTCGATTACAGGGCTGGGCTCTGTCGGCAGGTCTGATAAACCAGGGTCAAAATCCAGGAATGCTTTCTTTACTTCATCAGGCGAAGGAGCGTCTGCCATATGCGCCCAGATGGCTTCCGTATGACCGTCCATCACATGCACCCTGTGGCAGCTTGCAGTTACCTCAAACGGCGCATCAATAACCTCGCTGCCATTAAATTCACCAAGAAGTTTCCTGGTTTCTGTCTCGACTTTTTCCTCTTCGCCGCCGATATACGGAATAACATTATCCAGCATTGCCATTGAAGGTATGCCGTCATAACCCGCACCTGAAATTGCCTGCATGGATGCAAGGTATATCTTCTCGATACCGAACTGCATCAGAGGTTTCAGGGTTACTGTCATCATTATTGTCGTGCAGTTGGGGTTTGTGATGATGTATCCGTCAAGTTTACGCTTATCCTGCTGGAGCTCAATCAGACCGAGATGTTCGGGATTTACTTCAGGGATGAGAAGAGGAACGTCCGCTTCTTTCCTGAATGCACTTGCGTTACTTGCCACGGCAAAACCTGCTTTTGCAAAATCAAGCTCTACTGTTTTTGCAAGGTCGGCAGGAAGGGCAGAGAATACAATATCAGCATCAACTTTTTTTGGGTCAACAGGCACTACTGTCATGTCAGCAGCTTCTTCCGGAATCCTGTTTTCAAGTCTCCAGTTGGCAGCATTGCCGTATTTTTTTCCTGCGCTTCTGTCAGAGGCTGCCAGGGATGTTAACTCAAACCACGGATGGTCGGTCAGCATATCGATGAATCTCTGCCCTACATTACCTGTAGCTCCAAGTACTCCTGCCCTTATTTTTGCCATAGCTATCCTTTATTTTTTATATTCTTGCCGGATTTATTCCATTGAGA
Organism: Candidatus Methanoperedentaceae archaeon HGW-Methanoperedenaceae-1; assembly: GCA_002839545.1. Lineage (GTDB taxonomy): Archaea > Halobacteriota > Methanosarcinia > Methanosarcinales > Methanoperedenaceae > Methanoperedens_A. The sequence continues at coordinate 7,186 of PGYG01000098.1, read as the reverse complement.
TTGCTTCATTGGGGCATGAATCAACGCATGTGCCGCAATCCGTGCACTCATCCGCATCGACTTTTGCCTTGTCATTAACGAGTTCTATTGCAACTGCCGGGCAGTCGTCAACACATATTCCGCATCCAGTACAATCTTCTTTGTTTACTTTTGCTACCATATTGGTCACCTTTTCTTTCCCCATTGGAAAAGTGGGATATAAAAGTAACGGTTTACGGTTATTCCGGACAACATCCATTTCCGAAATTAGTATGGAAAAAATCCGGATTTTGTACTAAAAACGTTTTTAAATCCCGAACTTTTTCATCATCTTCTGCATGTTGAACTTCCCTCCGCCCATCATGCCTTTCATGGCTTTCTGCATCGTTTTGTGGTACTTAAGAAGCTCGCGCACTTCATCGTACTTCGTCCCTGACCCTCTCGAAATACGTGTAATCCTTGGACTGTTCATCAGTTTCGGGTCACTCAGTTCCGAATCAGTCATGGAATCCATGATAAACTTGTACTTCTTCATCCGCTCTTGTGTGACGTTATACATGTCATCCGATACTTTCAGACCCATCTTACCCATAGGAAGCATCTGCATAACCTGTTTCAGCGGTCCCATCTTATTCATGGCTTCAAGCTGGTTGTACATATCCTTTAATGAGAAACGCCCGCTCATCATGGCACCCACATCGAAATCATCAGGTTTCAGCGCCTCTTCTGCTTTCTCAACAAGAGCCCTGATGTCACCCATGCCAAGAAGCCGTGAAATAAACCTGTCAGGCTCAAACCTCTCGATATCATCAGGCGTTTCACCGGTACCGATAAAAGCAATGGCAGAATCAGTTTCCGAAACCGCAGACAACGCGCCGCCGCCTTTTGCGGTACCGTCGAGTTTTGTAATAACAACTCCCGTAATCCCGACTGAGTTATTAAAAACCCTTGCCTGTTCACTTGCAAGCTGTCCGATGGCTGCGTCAAGCACAAGGAACTTATGGTCAGGGTTTGCAGCCCTGTGGATTTCCTCCATTTCCTTTATCAGGTCACTTTCAAGTGCATGGCGTCCTGCCGTATCTATAATCTTAACATCATATTTCTCGATAGCACGAAGCCCACGCTTTGTGATTCCTACGGCATCTTTCTCGTCTTTCTCACCGTAAAAGAAAACATCCGTCTTTTCGCACAATTTTTTTAACTGGTCGTAAGCACCGTGCCTGAAATTATCAGCGCATATAACAGCGGTTTTTAATCCTTTCCTCTGGAAATACCGCGCAATGGTCTGGGGTGCAAGTTTTACGTTTGCATCTTTACCGAGGATGTTTATCAGTTCCTGGTACACGATACGTATAACGTGTTCCCTCGGACTCATTCCCCCTGGTGGTTTTTCCTTGAGTGAACGCTGTTTTATTGTCTGGGATAATGCCATCACAAGTTTGACATTGACATCAGCCTGCAGGAGGGCGCGCTGGATGTCGCGCACGAGTTCATCCACTGCCTTCTCGTCTATCCTGCCGGCACCAACCAGTTTCCTGAGGGCGTCCTGTAACGAGCCACCGAGTTTATCCATTACCATAAATATTGCCTGTTGTTCTTGGTAATAGACCTGATTTTAGTTAAAGCTTATGCAACAGGAGAATACATATAGATTCATATTAATTGTAGGGTGGTTGGTATGAGTATCGAATATACAGGCGCTAATAATGAAACGGTATCAGGAGAAGTTAAAAATTTTCTTGAATCGTGCCCTCCCGACACCCAGTTCAAGATGGTAATTAATTTTAAGCGTGGATATTTTAAAGTCAGGATTATTAACATTGAACAAGGCAGGATAAGGAAGTTGTTCGGAAGGCTCAGGCGGCGGAAAGTGAAAACCTGAAAAGCCACAGACCCGACCACATAGTTCCATAAAATTCCTGTTTATTTTGTTCCTGACAAAAACTATTCAAATATGTAAACCAACTATAAGCTATGAAACGTGAGATTATAGTAGGTATAAGCGGCGCCTCAGGTATCCAGTACGGGATACGTATTCTTGAAACACTCAAAAAAACAGACGATTTATTAACGCATCTTGTCCTCTCAGATTCAGCAAAACAACTCATCAAAATAGAAACCGATTTTTCAGTTAACGAAGTCGAATCACTGGCAGACAGCGTGTATGCGGATAATGATTTTACAGCACCGATTGCAAGCGGCTCACACAAAACAAAAGGCATGGTGATTGCGCCGTGCAGCATGAAAACACTGGCTTCTGTTGCTTGCGGGATGTCGGATGCATTAATCGCACGGGCGGCTGATGTCTGCCTGAAAGAAAAACGCCCGCTTGTCCTTATGGTCAGGGAAACGCCCTTTAACCTCATCCACGTAAAAAACATGACGCTGGTAATGAAAGCCGGCGCATCAGTACTTCCTGCAAGCCCGGGATTCTACCAGAAACCCCAGACCATTGACGATATAATTAATTTCATGGCAGGAAGGGCGCTTGACCTTCTTGATGTCGAGCATAACCTCTACAAGCGGTGGCGTGAATGAGTTTCAGGGAATTTCTTGGTAAACTCAAGGAGGAAGGGAAACTCAGGGAAGTAAACGCCCCGATTTCGCCTGTTTACGGGATTACGGCTTCACAGATAAAAGAACCTGAAATGCTTGCACTGGCGCTTGGCGTACCACAGAGCGGGATAATCGAATACCTCTCATCCCACCCGCCGGAAGGCGAAGTAAAAGTAGTTGATGATTCGCCCACAAAAGAAGTTACAGGAAAACCTGACCTGGGAAAACTTCCAATACTCACGCATTTTGAGGGTGACGGCGCGCCGTATATCACGTCCGGTGTGGTGATTTCGGAATACGATGGTGTCACCAACGCATCTATTCACAGACTCCGGGTAACAGGAAAGGATACGCTTGTTCCGAGGCTTGTCGAGTTCAGGCACACGCACAACCTTTTCATGAAAGCAAAAGAAAACAACGAACCCCTGAAGCTCGCAATTGCAATAGGCATCGACCCTGTGACACTGTTTGCAGTATGTACCCGCGTGCCTGAAGGGAAGGAATTTGAATACGCTTCATCACTTAAAGGCGAGCCTGTTGAGTTGTTTGAATGCAAAAACGGAATCAAGGTACCGCATTCTGAGATTGTGCTTGAAGGATACATCGACCCTGAGGAAATTGCGGATGAAGGACCGTTTGTGGATATAAGCGGGACTTATGATATTATCAGGAAACAGCCTGTAATTCATTTGACAAACATAATGCACAGGAAAGACCCTGTGTACCATGCGCTGATGCCGGCAGGAAGCGAGCACCATATACTGATGGGAATCCCGTATGAGCCGCTGATATTTAACGAGGTGAAAAAAGCGGCTGATGTCAAGAACGTGGTCATGACACCCGGCGGATGCTATTATTTCCATGCTGTAGTCCAGATACATAAGAAAAACGATGATGACGGAAAAGCTGCGATTGAGGCTACGTTTGCAGCGCATAAGAGTTTGAAACATGTGACTATTGTGGACGATGACATTAACATTTTTGACCCGAATGATATTGAATTTGCAATAGCGACAAGGCTGAAAGGCGATGAGGACATACATATTTTCCCGAACGTGCGGGGCAGCACACTTGACCCGCGCTCTGAGAATGGCATCGGGACGAAGGTGGGTTTTGATGCCACGATTGAGCTGAGCAAGAAGTGGAAGTTTGAACGGGCAACAATCCCGAAGGTTTGAGCCGGTGAAAAATGTACCTCACACCTGAAGAAGAAAAAATCATAAACGGCGGGCGCGGCGCAACATACCAGAAAGCCATGGAGATACTCACAGCCCTTGGCGATATTTACGGCGCTGACAGGCTTATCCCGATACGAAGCGCCCAGATTGCAGGCGTATCGTACAAAACGATTGGCGAAGCAGGACTTGAATGGATTTCAGACCTGAAAGGCAAGGTCGCCGTCCCCTCAATCCTGAACCCTGCCGGCATGGATATGGAATGCTGGCAGGAGATGGGGATTGACAGGGCTTTTGCACAGAAGCAGGGAGAAATCATCCGGGCTTATGAATCACTGGGTGTCAGGACAGAATGTACCTGCACGCCGTACCACATTTCCGATAACCTTGCAGGCTTTGGCGACCACCTCGCATGGAGTGAATCATCTGCGGTATCGTACGCTAACTCTGTCATCGGCGCGCGGACGAACAGGGAAGGCGGACCGAGCGCACTTTCTGCCGCACTGATTGGAAAGACCGCAAACTACGGCTTCCACCTTGATGATAACAGGGTTCCGACAGTATTAATCAAGGTCGAGGGGAAACTCCGTGATTCCGATTACGGGGCGCTTGGATACATAGCAGGCGAAATGGTTGGCGACAGGGTTCCATATTTTAAGCTTGAATCGACTCCTTCAAAGGATGAACTGAAATACCTCGGCGCGGCAATGGCAGCTTCAGGCGCTGTTGCACTGTACCATGTTGAAGGCGTCACACCGGAATCAGGAAAATACAAAAACTGGGTGCCTGATGAGAGTATCACCATCGAGGAAAAACAGATGAAAGATGTTTATTCATCAGGCGAGCCTGACCTGATAGCATTCGGATGTCCGCATAGCAGCGTTCCAGAACTTGAAAAACTGGCGCAGCTTCTTGACGGCAAAACCGTGAAAAGGGAAACATGGATATGTACCTCCCGTTTTGTCAGGGATAAGAATCCTGAACTGGTTCGGCGCATCGAGAAAAGCGGCGCAAAGGTATTCTGTGATACGTGCATGGTTGTATCGCCTGCAAGCGAGAGGTTTTCATGCATGATGGTAAATTCCGGCAAGGCGCATAAGTACGTGCCGAACCTGTGCGGCGTGAAAAGTATCATGGGAAGTACCGAGGCGTGTATTGAAGCAGCGTTGCGGGAATAAATATTTATTGATACTCACTAATACCAATTATTTGCTGTTTCACGTTATATTAATGAGATGAGGAAATTATGAACTTCAAAGTCAGTATTGTGATTGAAATTGATGAGTTCGGATATTATGCGTTTTGTCCTGAACTTGAGGGATGCCAGACACAGGGGGAGTCTTTAGACGAGGTAATGGCAAACATAAAAGAAGCCATTGAACTCTATCTTGAAACATTGCCTGATGAGGAAAAAACGGCATGCTTGAGCAAGGAGATTTTCACAACTTCGTTAGAGGTACAGGTTGGCTGCTAAAACACCAAGACTTACATCTCAAAAAGCAGAATCTATGCTATTAGAGGTTGGATTCCAGATGATAAGAAGTAAGGGCAGCCATCGGATTTACATGAAAAACGATAGAAGAGTTATTATCCCTTATCATTCAGGAAAAATACTGCATCCAAAAGTTATAAAACAGGTCATGAAAGCAATTGAAGATGAAAAATAAAAACATACAGCTAACATGATAGTACAATTATTTGGGTAAAATCTCAGATAAATTCTTAAACTTACAGGTCACCTTGGGAACATCATGAACATAGATGAACTGGAATTCAAGGACGGTTTAATCCCTGTAATTGCACAGGATTACAAAACAGGCGAAGTCCTCATGCTTGCTTATATGAACGAGGAATCGCTCCTGAAAACCATAGAGACAAAGCGCGGTTATTATTACAGCAGGAGCAGGCAGAAACTCTGGAAGAAGGGTGAAAGTTCAGGTCATGAGCAGATTGTCCACGATGTTTTGATAGACTGTGATGCAGATGCAGTGCTTCTTAAGATTGAACAGATTGGCGGCGCGTGCCATACCGGTTACAGGTCTTGTTTTTACAGGAACATCGAGGGTGATGTAGTCGGGGAAAAATTGTTTAATCCAGACGATATTTATAAGAAATAATGTACCGGAAACTGGCTTTACTGTTTTTATTGGCTGTCCTGTTGTCAGGATGTATTGGGCTTGGGGATAGGACTTATTCGCCTGAATCTGATAGCGACTCAGGCGCTTCCGGCACGGCAGTTGAAACACCATTGCCTGACACTCCCGTGGTTCCAGTTACAGAAACATCCACACCAGCGCCTACTCCAGTACCGACGCCTGAAAGCGAAACGCACCGGTTCATTTCATGGCTTAAGGAAGATAAGACAAACGAGCATCCATACATCGATGACCCGACAAAAATATACGGTGAGCAGTATGTTTGTTCCCAGTTTACGAATGATTTTATCATGAACGCAACTGATGCAGGGTTTGAGGTTTATTCAGCAGGACTGACCGGTGCTGTGAGCGGGCAGACTGACTGGCATATGCTGGCTGCTGTTGTTGTTGA
>PGYG01000098.1:0-857 GCA_002839545.1 Candidatus Methanoperedentaceae archaeon HGW-Methanoperedenaceae-1 | reverse complement strand
AGTGTTTATCTTGGCAGGAACGGGGCTGAGATAAGTGAGCCGATTCGGTATCATAGTGTTATCGGGCTGAATGGGGATAATTTTGTTTATTTGAAGTGATGGATAGGGAGATTTTGGTGGAAGAGAGTTTTATTTTTCCACCATCTTCTTAAAGTCATCTACAGATAATCCTGCATCAACTAATATACTTTTGACAACTTTCGGATGCAGGATTTTTCCACTATGGTAAGCAATGGTTACTCTTTTCCCCTCATCATTTTTGTATATTTTATGGCTGCCAGACTGCCTTGAGAAACGAAATCCCATCTTTTCAACTATTTTGATTATCTCATTTGCAGTTACTCTCGGCAGCTTTTCGCTCATGCGGTCACTTCAAGGGCAACAAGACTAAAGGAGTTGATTTTTTCAACTACCTCCCCACTTTCAATTATATCTTCTATATGCAAGCGGATAGCGTCTTTTATATTTTCAATGGCTTCTTCATAAGTATCCCCCTGCGAGTAGCAGCCCTGCAAAGCCGGGCACATTGCAAAATAGCCACAATCATCTTTTTCTATTACAACAGGGAGGGTATATTTTTCCATCGATAAGATCTCCTTTCAAGTTTAATTGTTGTGGAAAGTATTTAATGATTACATATACCACTTCATCGGTCATCGGTTAAGGAATTATTAGGGCTTATTGCTGTTGTTTTTGCCAATAAACGTTTTCCAGTCATTTGTTACTGAATTGAAATATATTTCCCAACCACTTTCCACCCACATCCAACCACCCCAACATTAAACCAATATGCGACTGCCGGGATTCGAACCCGGGTTAGAGGCTTGGGAAGCCACTGTCATACCGCTAGACCACAG
>PGYG01000012.1 GCA_002839545.1 Candidatus Methanoperedentaceae archaeon HGW-Methanoperedenaceae-1 | reverse complement strand
ATATCGATGTTTTGGAGTGGTTTATTTTCAAATTTTGTTGATGACAGAAACAATATTTAAATACAAAGGTCGTTAATTACATTTGTAATGAGTTCCGAAATTGAATCTTCTGGAGAACATAAGGCGCATTGGATAACAATTTCCAGTGATGAATATGAATCCATGAAATCTACATTGGAGGTTCTTTCTGACCCTGAACTTTTAGAGCAGATTAAGGAGAGCAGGGAAGATTACAAGGCAGGGAAATTTAAAAAACTTACTGAACTGATAGACGAATTATAGAATTTTTATAGGTGCTTCATCTCGTCTTTATGTTTAAATCCTACAATTATTATTGATTTGTTATTTTCATCGATTTCAAAGAGGACTCTCCATCTTTTTTCAAAATAAAATTCCCATATACCTGCAAGTGGCGCTCGTAAAGGTTTTGCGCATGAGTGAGGATTATTCTAGAGTTTTAATAATTTTGTGAGTAAGTGCTTCTTAATGTGTTTATCGCATTTTTTATCTATTGTCTTTTGTATTTTGTCAATAATTATGACATCGTAAGGCATATCACTATTTTATGTATTGTATGATATATAAGTGTTTTAGCATCTATGTGAAAGTATTATGCATATAATAGAATCCCATTTATTGTCACATATTAGCCCCTGCTCTCCACCATATTAAGGGGCATCCTCCCCATCCTAAAAAAAGTAGTAATTACTTCTTCTTCTTGGCTTTTGCAAGTTTCTTCTTTGCATCACCGCTTCCGGAAGCAGCCATTTTCTCAAGTTCTTCCATCTTTCCCTTTTTCTTGGACGCCTTCTTTTCCATATCCTTCTTAGACATTGCCATAATACACATAACTAAAATCCCAAACTATTTAAAAGATTTCTAAAAAACTGGCTTATGCAGGTCTCTGTGCCAAAACCCTGACCAATCTGTTTTTTACTTTAAGCGCCCCTCACTTTCTCAACAATCCGCCGCTTCTTCTCAACCACGCGCGCCGAAGCCGCATCCAGCGCAGCTTTCATCTCATCATAATTCCTCGGCGTATGCTCACCCACAAGCTTCTTTATCGGGGTATAAGCTGACTCCCGGAAGCGCGGCGTGAAATCCCGTACCTCGCCCCTGACAATAAGTTCCGCGCCTTTTCCTTCCACAACCTTCCCCACAATATCAATTTCAACGTCTTTCTCCCGCACGCAATCAATAATCCCCTGCGCATACTCAGGCGGCGCAATAACCAGCAATGCATCAAGCGACACGCCAAGGTAATCAATCTCAAGTTTCTCCCTCCTCGAAAATAAGCTTAACACCAGCAGTCCTTGAAATCTCCTTCGCATCCCCGCGCACACCTCCGTTTGTCACATCTGTCATGGCATGGATTTTTTCGACAAGACCTGCTTCCATCAGGGCTTCGCACGCATCAATGAACTTGATATTCAACGTTTCATCCACAATCTCATGCATCCTGTAATAGATGGCAGCCGTGGAAACCGTGCCGCCTCCTGCGCCTTCTGTCATGAGTATAACATCACCCGGTTTTGCCTGTATCCGTGACGTCAGGTTTTCAGCCACGCCCACAGCACCCACGCCGCCTGTCATCCGCTCACCGATAACCATGTCCCCGCCAATCCGCAGGGTGCTTCCGGTAATCAGCGGCACGCCCGTAAGCTCAGAAACCGCAGTAATGCCTGCTATATGGTCGAAAATCTTAGCCACATCCCCGTCATCAGCCACATGAATATCAGACAGCATCGCAACAGGACGCGCACCCATGACATAAATGTCCCTGAGTGCCGCGCGCGCCACATGGAAACCTGCAAGGAACGGGAAATCAGAAAGCCGTGAATGGATGCCGTCAATATTGACCACGATATACTGCCCGCCTGCCCGAACAACGCCAGAATCATCAAGATGCGAGGTATCAACCACGGCAGATGTTTTTCCAATCACCTCTGCAATCTTCTCATGAGTATAAAAATCACCTGCGCCGCGTGAGCCAACGCCGAACTCGCCCATTGTTACCCCGCTTTTAACGGGTTTTAGTATCTCGTTTTGCAGATTTAACGTAGCTTCTGCTTCCACGATTACGGCATTCGCAATTTCCCCCGCATGCTCACGGGATATGTTTTTTATCTCAAGGATGCGCTCTGTTAATTTTTCCCTTAGATTCGCATCATTCCTCAGGAGTCCGCGCCTTGCATAACCTTCAATGTCCATTAGTATCACTTTTTATTACAAAGTTTTTACTAACTTGACTTTATTATTGTAAATACTAACGGTTTGTAATTTTCAAAACACCCTCAAATATCCCCAGCCCTTTATCAATTTCCTCCCTTGAAATTACAAGAGGCGGCACGAACCTGATAACAGAATCACCGGCAGGAAGCAGTATAAGTCCTTCCTCGATTGCCCTGTTTACAACGTTGTTGCGCTTTTCTGTTGCAGGAACCCTGTCTTTCCCCACAAGCTCAATCCCTATCATAAGACCGATTCCGCGCACATCGCCGATTATCGGATATTTCTCCTTCATTTCTTCCAGCCGTTTCATGATATACACGCCTTTCTCAACCGCTTTCTCACCAAGCTTTTCCTGTTCCATGAATTCAAGTGTTGCAAGCCCGCCCGCGGCTGCAAGCAGGTTACCGCCAAAGGTATTGGCATGTACGCCGGAATGCCAGCTCATAATTTCAGACGATGACAACGTGGCGCCAAGGGGCACGCCGCCGCCAATGGATTTTGACATGGCTACAATATCAGCCCTCACGCCAAAATTCTCCATAGCCATGAACTTCCCTGTCCTGAATCCGCCGCTTTGCACTTCATCAGCTATCATGAGAATCCCGTTCTCGTCGCATATCCGCCTGAGCTCCTGGTGGAATTCTGTGGGCGGGACAATAAAACCCCCTTCACCCATTATCGGCTCAACCACAATTGCAGCCGTGTCTTTGGGTGAAAGTTCGCGCTTGAAAATGGTTTTTTCTATCTCTTTCGCACATGATATGCCGCAATCCGGGTATTCAAGATTAAGGGGACAGCGGTAGCAGTATGCGTAATGTGAATGCAGGACACGGAATGAGGGAAAATGTTCCTTGTGCACCAATTTGGAACTTGTGAGTGAAAGCGCCCCAAGTGTCCGTCCGTGGAATCCCCTGTAAAACGCTACCATGCTGTTTCTTTTCGTGTACCAGAACGCAAGCTTCATGGCAGCTTCAACTGATTCTGCGCCTGAATTTGAGAGAAATACTTTCTCATACCCTGACATCCGGCAGAGTTTTTCTGAAAGTTTCACTGGCGGTTCTGCATAATAATCCGAAAAACCGCAATGCACCATTTTCTGAATCTGGGCGCATACTGCCTCGCGGACTTCCCTGTTATGGTAGCCCACGTTCATCACTGATACGCTTGAGGCAAAATCGATGTAGCTGTTCCCGTCCACGTCAAAAATAGTGGAACCTTCCGCACGGTCAACCACAAGTTCATACGGGCGCGTGAGTGCACCCATTACTTTATGGTCGCGTTCAATGATATTTCTTGATTTGCTTCCGAGTTTCCTCATAAATTCACTCCACATCTATCTGCGCTTTCTGGAGCTTCCCGCTGTAATCAAAATACACGGCTTTGATTTCAGTGAATTCCTCAATTGCTGTTGTGCCTGCTTCCCGTGTGCCGTTGCCTGTGGATTTCACCCCGCCAAACGGCAGGTGGACTTCTGCGCCGATGGTTGAGGCATTTATGTACGTAATTCCAGCCTCGATTTTTTCAATTGCCCTGAAGGCATTTTTCATGTTTTCCGTATAGATTGAAGATGATAAACCGTATTCCACCGAGTTAGCGATGCGTATTGCGTCGTCAAGTCCTGATGTGCTGATTAATGACACGACAGGACCAAATATCTCCTCCTGTGCAATTCTCATGCCAGGCGCAACTTCGGTGAATATGGTCGGCTCGAAAAAGTAACCTGGCAGTGGCTTTACAGCGTTGCCGCCAAGGGCAAGTGTTGCTCCTTCTTCTTTCCCGATGTCCACGTATTTTGCGACCTTCTTAAGCTGGGATTCGTTTACAAGCGGACCGACATCCACACCATCGTCAAGACCATTGCCAAGCCTGAGTTTTTTTGTCCTCTCGATGAGTTTTCTCTTGAATTCGGGAAGTATCTTTTCATGGACTATTACGCGGCTTGCGGCTGTGCATCTCTGTCCTGTTGTCCCGAAAGCGCCCCATACAACCCCGTCAACTGCAAGGTCAAGTTTCGCATCATCCATTACAATGATTGGGTTTTTGCCGCCGAGTTCGAGTGAGACGCGCCTCATATCCTTGCTTGCTTCACCCAGAATCCATTTACCTGTTTCAAGTGAACCAGTAAACGAGATTAAGCGCAGTTTTTTGTTGCAGACAATGGCACTGCCGACTGTGCTTCCTGACCCCATTACGAGGTTAAGTACTCCTGCTGGCAGTCCTGCCTGTGTGAGGATTTTGACAAGCTCAACTGAAAGAAGCGGCGTATCACTGGCAGGTTTTAAGACGATGGTATTTCCTGCAACAAGTGCCGGCATTATCTTCCATGACGGGATTGCTATCGGGAAATTCCAGGGCGTAATCATCCCGATGACGCCGATTGGTCGGCGCACTGTCATGCAGAACTTGTCAGGCAGTTCTGACGGTGTGGTTTCACCGAAAAGGCGGCGTCCTTCGCCTGCCGCATAGTAAGTAATATCAATTGCTTCCTGCACGTCTCCGCGCGCTTCTTTCAGGACTTTCCCCATTTCCTGTGTCATGAGGCGCGCCAGTTGTTCTTTCTGCTCTTCCAGTATCCGCGCAGTCTTGTATAATATCATGGCGCGCTTTGGCGCTGGCGTACTGCTCCATGAATCAAAAGCATCTTCTGCGCTGTCAACTGCGTGTTTAACATCGTCTTCTGTGGCTTTGTGGAATTTTCCGATTGGCTCAAGGGTTGCGGGATTTACATCGTTAAATGTCTCGCCTGTACCTGAGGAAACCCATTCCCCGTTAATGAAAAGTTTGTATTCCTGCATAACACTCACCCTGAATAAGAGTTATACAGGATTATATTTTAAGGTTGTGCAAGGCTGTGTACTTTCAATAACTTATATAACATCAGAGTAACAACTATTCTCTATGTCCACGGAAATTAAATCCATAAAAGGAAGCCTTATCCAGCCCGGTTTATATTCGGATGAAAAGAGCCTGGTTTCAGACGCATTCCGCGCTCTTTTGGAAATACGACCTGAATTAAAAATAGAATTAGCAGTCGATAGATATAAAAAAGGCGATGTCAGCTTATGGGAGGCTGCAAGAACTGCTGGCTACACTCTGGAAGAATTCAAGGAAATACTCCGAAGCAGAAGTATTGTTATCAAAACAACTTCAACAAAAAGAGAAAGTGATGCGAGATTGAAACGGGTTGCTGGTGTTTAACGTGGATATAGTGCTGGATTGTGATATAATAAGCACTCTTGCATAACTAAATGGTTTTAACAATGGCACACAGGTTCAACATAAAAAAAGCAGAACTCCTTGACAGCCCTGACAGACGCAGCTTCCTTGACCCGGACTCGATTCTGGGAAAGCTCGGTCTGGAAAAAGACATGGTTTTTGCCGACCTTGGCTGCGGGACAGGTTATTTCTCAATACCAGCATCAGCAATTCTCCGTAAAGTGTACGCTGTTGACGTGCAGCAGGAAATGCTTGACCTCCTCAATACCAGGATAAAAAAAGGAAAACTCACAAACATCGAACCTGTCCTTTCAGACGGGAACTCCATTCCACTGGCAAACGGTTCGGCAGACATTATTTTCATGGCAAACGTGTTCCATGAGCTGGATGATAAGGAGCACATGCTGGCAGAAGCAAGGAGGGTTCTTTCGGATGGGAAGCTTGTAATCATTGACTGGAAGAAAATCGAAATGGATATTGGACCTCCGGTTAGCGAGAGATTTTCTCCAGAAGAGGTAATCAGTATTTGCAGGAATAACGGGTTTGAACCTGATGTAAATACGGAAGCAGGACCTTACAACTACATGATTGTTTTCAGTTTGAGTCACTGAAAATCCAGAGGCTCACGTCTTTTTCATCCGTTTCCTGAGTTCCTTTACCGCGGTTTCCGGCTCTTTATGTTCCCATGCACGCCGCACCTGTTTATTCCCAAGAAGCCCTGATATTCTTGAAATCCGCTCCTCCACAGCCTTTCGATATTCAGGGTTAATTTCGGGTTTTGCAAGAGCTGGTTCGCTCTTCTTTTGCGGTTTTTCAACACTTATTGTATGCGTGGTATCCGGTCGTTTTCTTTCACCTGTTGTGAGAGTTCGGATGGCTTCTTTCCATTCATGCGACCAGGACTTCTCAGCAACAGGCGTATGCCTTACAGAGCTCCTTTTCACGCAGATGGCTTCCACATGGCATGCTTTCTCACATGCGCCGCAGAAAGTACAAAATTCCCGCACGACATCTATTTTCTTATCCTTCGGGATAAACCACGCTTTTGACGGGCAGACATTGAAACAGCCGTGGCAGCCCACAGGGTCGCAGCCAAGGAGCTTCGCATCAATCAGTTCAATCTCGCCCTCAAACGGTTTTGTAATCTCCGCAGCATCATAAGGACACACTGCTACACACCAGCCGCATCTGGTACATTTGTCATCGTCTACTTTTATGTTCCCTGATATTCCGGGGACAAGTTTCCTGAGCTCCTCTTCATCAAAGTCCCCTTTCACCCTGATGGCATCCTCTGGACAGAACGGAACGCAAAGACCGCAGTAATCACATTTTTCCTTATCAACAAGAAGGTCGCTAAATGGAAGCAGGTCATCTGCCTTTGACTCTTTTTCCACGGGCACGAAAGCAGGGCAGAACACGGCGCAAAGACCGCAGAGTGTGCATTTATCCATATCAACTTCAATCCCGCCGTTCTGCCCTGGCTTAAACGGGATTATCTTTTCCTTATAAGGAAACGTGAATTCAACATCAATGGCTTCTTCGGGGCAGGCTTTTATACACAAAAGGCAGGGCAGGCACTTATCATTAAAAACAACAGCCGAATCAAGATGCGGGTACTCTTCCATTTCCATTATATCAGTGCCGTCAACTGTCATCTTAAGAGCCCTGACAGGACAGAAAGCAGCACACATGCCGCAGAAAGAACACTTCGTATGGTCGATTATCACAGGCGGCGCATCCAGTCCTGTTGCAATTTCTATTAGCGGCCCTGTCTCGATGGCTTTTTTCGGGCAGAGTTCAACACAGAGTCCGCAGCCGCTGCATCGTTTGTAATCGTAATCAAGGAGTTTTTCGGATTTTGCGGTTTTCTGCCTGAACAGGAAATGCGCATCATTAAAGTCGCTGTCAACCGTGACTTCCAGTTTTTCTTCTTCCGGCACAACAGTCACTCCTTAAATTCGCTCCCGATTGGTCCAATTTTTGCGAGCTGTTCTGAGAATTCAGTTACAACAGAGGCAAACTTTTCGCCTTCACTTGCTGACATCCATTCAACACGGAGCCTTCGTTCATCAAACCCGAGGTCAGCCAGCAGTTTGCCAAGCACGTTCATCCTCTGGAGCGCACAGTGGTTTCCTATTGTATAATGGCATTCCCCGAGCCTGCAACCCGCAACCAGGACACCGTCAGCACCGCGCCTCAGGGCTTCAAGCACAAAGGAGGGATTTACCCTGCCAGCGCAAAGCACCCTGATATTCCGCAGACCCGTGGGATAACTTGTACGCAGTGAACCTGCAAGGTCGGCTGCTGCATAACTGCACCAGTGGCACAGGAACCCGATAATCAGCGGATGTTCCTTGATATCCGCAGTGGCTTCAACAATCTGCGCCATTATCTGGTCATCAGTGTAATTCCTGAGCTGGATTGCGCCCGAAGGGCAGGCTGCACTGCACGAGCCGCATCCCCTGCATGCAACTTCATCCACAACTGCTTTCCCGTTTTCCACTTTTATGCGCCCGAGTTCGCAGACAGTTTCACATATCCGGCAGCCATCACACAGTTGCGGAAGCACGTAAGCACTCATTGGCTCAATTTCGATTTCCCCTTTGTGCAGCAGGCTCTCTGCTTTGGCTGCTGCCGAGCTTCCCTGTTCAATTGAAACCTGAATCTCCTTTGGACCGCTGGCACATCCTGCAATGAACACGCCTTTTGTATGTGTCATGACAGGGCGCATCTTTGGATGGGCGCTCTGGAAGAAACGGTCAGGACGTGTTGTGAGCCTGAGCATTTTCCCGAGGCTTTCAGCGTCACTGTTTGCTTCCATGCCGATGGCAAGTACCACAAGGTCGTACGGTTCATGGCACGTTTCCCCTGAAAGCGTATCTTCGTAATGTATCAGCGTATTACCTCCAGATTCCTCAACTTCTGCTACCCTGCCGCGTATGAAGGAAACACCGGATTCCTGCGCACGTTTGTAATATTCCTCATACATCTCGCCGCCTGCCCTTATATCGATGTAATGGACAGAGACACGGGCATCAGGGTATTTCTCTGCAATCTTGAGTGCGTTCTTTATGGATGCCATACAGCATACCTTTGAACAGTAAGGATTACCAACTTGTTCGTCCCTTGAGCCAACACACAGTATGAACGCAACGCTTTTTACATCCTCGCCGCTGGATGGTGAAACCACCCTGCCGTGTGTTGGACCTGCTGCGCTCAGCATCCGCTCAAGTTCAAGGTTGGTGATGACATTCCTGTACCGCCCGTACCCGTACTCTTCCTTGCGCGATGCATCAAACGGCTGGTAGCCCGTTGCAACTATCACTGCGCCGGCATTGAATTCGAACTTTTCCGGCTTCTGGTCAAAATCCACAGCTTCAGCAGGACACGCAAGCCTGCACAGGTCACAGCCCACACAGTGTTCGTCAATACATGCTGTCAGCGGTACAGCCTGCGCAAACGGGATATATACGGCTTTTCGCGCGCCAATCCCGAAATCGAACTGGTTGGGAACATCAACCGGGCAGACGCTGGCACAGATATCAATGCATCCCTTGCATTTTGACTCGTCAATATATGAGGGTTTTTTCATTCCCGATACCCTGAAATTACCTGCCCGTCCTTCTATTTTTGTAACCTGTGAATACGTATGAAGCATAATATTGGGATGGTTGCGTACATCTGTCATCTTCGGGGCAAGGACACAGAGCGAGCAGTCATTCGTTGGGAAAACTTCGTTCAGCAAAGCCATCTTCCCGCCGATTGTGGGCTCTTTTTCGACAAGCTGTACTTTATACCCATTATCCGCAAGCTGGAGCGCGGCTTCAATACCTGCAACGCCTGCGCCTATTACCAGGACATCCCTGTTTGCAGGTACGGTTTTCCTTTCAAGTGGCAAGAGCAGTGAAACCCTTGCAACTCCCATTGCAACAAGGTCTTTTGCTTTCTGGGTTGCAAGTGCGCTGCTGCCACTGTGTACCCATGAGCCCTGCTCCCTGATATTTACCATTTCAAGAAGGTGCGGGTTGAGTCCTGACTGCTCAAGCACGCGCCTGAATGTTGCTTCGTGCAGCCGGGGCGAGCATGCCACAACAACGATGCGGTCAAGGTTGAATTCTTTTATATCTTGTTTTACCTGTTCCTGTCCCGAATCGCCGCATGCAAAAGGTATGTCACGGGAAACTGCCACGTCTTTGAGTTTAGCTGCATGGTTCCTGACGTCCTCAACATCGATTGTTCCAGCTATGTTTGAGCCGCAATGACATACGTATACACCTACAGGCATCAGTCCTTGGTTCTCCTAATCCTTAATGAATATTAATGATATATAAGCCCTTTTATTCCAATGGTGGATTTATCTCAGGTTCTGTCGGCGGATTTATCTCAGGTTCTGGAGGGGGAATCATCTCCACAAGCCTGTCAAGAATGGCATCAACGCCGTCACCTGTAAGGGTTGACATGCTCATTTCATAGCCGCCAGTGTCTTTAAGATCGGTTTTGTTGGCAACAACCAGTGTCGGCATTGAGAATTGCTTTTTAATCCCGTCAAGGAGATGCATCTGTTTATCCAGTGTGTAACCGCATGTTTCAGACGGGTCGATTATGTAAAGCATCACTTTTCCCACGTGTTTAAGCGCGGAAATTGCCTGGAGCTCGATGTCGTTCCTTTCTTCAAGCGGGCGGTCAAGCAAACCCGGTGTGTCGATGACCTGATACCGTATATAGTTCCGTGTGAAGTGCCCTACAGCCAGCCCTTTTGTGGTGAATGGGTACGAGGCAATCTCAGGTTTTGCGCTGCTTACATGGGATACGAAACTTGATTTCCCGACGTTCGGGTAGCCTGCAACCACAATGGATGGTCCCATGTCGATTTCCGGGAGTTTGCGGAGTTTGTTTCGCGCATCGTTCAGGAAGCGCAGGTTTATATCGATACTGTTGATGATGGATGAAATCCGCCCGATTGCCTGCCTCCTGACAAATGAAGGGTCTTCGCTTGTCCGCATGATTCCGACATACTTTCTTGAGAGGTCCTTGATTTTATCTCCTGCCCATTGCAGTGAGGAGAGGTTCATCCTCATCTCGTCAACGTCAACGATTATGTCAGCAAGGTCCCTGTAGAACGGTGGCATCTGGTCAAAACTGGGGAATCTTCGGACTGAATTTGAGAGGTTGTCTGTAAGTATGTTGGATGCGGTGAGGAGCATGGATTCTTCTGCTTTTTCTTTTGATTTCCTGCTCACAATCTTCTTGCCTTTTCTGGCACGTGCCGCGCGGCGGAAGGCTTTGTCAAGGAGTTCATCTGATGTGAGGACTGTGGGGATTTTCTCGAATATCATATTTTTGGATTAAATGCGGTGCGTGGATAAAATGCTTGTGTAGTTTGGGAAGGAAAAACTATGGCTCTCTTCAGGATGAGTTAGTGGGTAAGTCTCACTTAATCCGGGAATCCCTGAACACAACGCTTGGTAGTTAATCCATTTTCCAGTTGAACAATATTACTTTTCTTCAATTTTTGGAAGTATGAAATTCCTCACCTTTTCTGTATTATCTAATGCTTCCTTTACATCCTCTGAATCAGCACTCTCACCAGAATAACGGAATTAAACTGCAAAATCGGTAATACCTTCTACCAGCACCTCAAGTTTTTGAAACTCGGAATCGTGTTTTTCACAATCAATAACCAGAGCCGTTAAATCGTGGATTTTTCGTAGTTCCTCTCCCTGCTTAATGAGATATGCTTCCAGCCATTTCTCAATTGCCTGATGGCAATGAAAACCGGTCTGGTTTTCAAGTCCTTTTTCTGGCGCAAGGAGTTTTGCTGCCTCTAAGTCACTGTCTCCCCTTTTAACCCATTCTTGCACTATCTCGCGCATAAACAACCTTCCCCTCCCTCAATATCTTATTTACAAACGGGTCACCTATATCAATCCTGTGCCTGATTTCTTCCGGTGTGCGAACTATTATATCCATGGGCACATAACGGTCTATCAATGCCCGCCTTAAAGATGCGGCGCGCTTGATGGGTTTTTCTGATGAATCCATTACAACGAACAAGTCCAGGTCGCTGTCTTTACCGGGTTTTCCCCATGCGTACGAACCGAAAACGATTATCTTTTCAGGATTGAAGCGTTCGACTATCCTCGTTGTAATGTCGGTGATTGACTTATTGGATATCATATGGATGTATTTTGATATGTGTTTATATAATTTATAAGTTGTTTGATGAAAACACTATCCAGACAAGATAATAGTAAGTCAGTTGTTACCTTTAACCTCATCACCCTCAACTTCATCCAGCGTCATCTGCCCGTCATCGTCCACTTCCCCGTTTTCCCCGCTCACATCGCCACTCTCATCCTTCACAAGCGTAGCCACGCCAACAACCCTGTCGCCGCCCTGGAGCCTCATGATTCTTACACCCTGCGTATTCCTTCCCTGTATGCGGATACCATTCACAGGCACGCGGATAATCACGCCTTTGGATGTGGTCAGCATAACCTCGTCATCCTCACAAACAGTCTTGATATCAACAACATTCCCGTTCCTGACATTCACATCAATGGTAATCACACCCTGCCCGCCGCGGTTCATGGTACGGTACTCACCAAACTCGGTACGCTTCCCGAATCCGTTTTCAGTAACCGTAAGAAGAGAGGCGCCTTCATTAACAAGCGCCATACTCACAACATCGTCCTCGCCAACAAGCCGGACACCCCTCACACCTGCTGCGCTTCGTCCCATATTCCGCACATCACCCTCGTTAAACCTTATTGCTTTCCCGTGCTTTGTACCGATTATAGCGTCATTACTGCCGTCCGTTAACTTCACTGATACAAGCTCATCTCCCTCATCCAGGGTTATGGCAATAATCCCTGTTTTCCTCGGGTTCGAGAACGCGCTGAGTGTAGTCTTCTTTGCAGTTCCTTTCTTTGTGACCATGAGCAGTGAATGTTCATCATCAAACTTGCTGATAGGTATGTATGCGTTAATCTTCTCACCCTGCTCTATCTGGAGAAGATTGACTATTGCTGTTCCCCTTGCCTGCCTGCCGGCAGGCGGAATCTCATAGACCTTAAGCCAGTAAACCTTGCCGCGGTTTGTGAAAAACAGCATGTAATCATGCGTGTTACCTGTGAAAAGGTCACTTACGAAATCCTCTTCCTTGGTTTCCATGCCTATCACACCTTTTCCTCCGCGGTGCTGCTGCTTGTATGCATCCACATTGATGCGTTTGATATACCCGCTGTTGGAAATCGTTATTATGACATCCTCTTGCGGAATCAAATCCTCTGTCTGCATTTCACCTGTGTTATCAAGTATCTCTGTCCGCCTCTCATCAGCAAAACGCTGTTTCAACTCTGCAATTTCCTCTTTAATCAGGTTAAGTATCTTGAAAGCACTTCCAAGAAGTTCCCGCAGCCAGGAAATGGTTTTTAATAACTCGTCATGCTCTGATACAATCTTATCGCGCTCAAGACCTGTAAGGCGCTGGAGCCTCATGTCAAGGATAGCCTTTGCCTGCTCTTCACTCAGGCTGAACCTCTCGATAAGACTTGCTCTTGCTTCATCCGGTGTCTTTGAAGCCCGGATCAGTTTTATGACCTCGTCTATGTTATCAAGAGCAACAAGCAGTCCGTCAAGGATATGGAGGCGTTTCTCAGCCTTCCTGAGTTCAAACTGGCTTCTCCGTGTTATGATTTCTTTCCTGTGCTCGATATAATAAACAAGAGTCTCCTTTAATGTGAGAAGCCTTGGCTGTCCGTCAACCAGTGAAAGATTAATAACGCCAAAGGTATCTTCCATCTGGGTATGTGAATAAAGCTGGTTTAGGATTATATTCGCCTGTGCCTGTCTTGATATCTCTATAACAACACGGATACCATCTTTATCCGATTCATCACGCAGGTCGGTTATTCCTGCAATCTTCTTATCACGGACAAGACCTGCGATATTCTCAATAAGTTTTGCCTTGTTGACCTGGTAAGGCAGCTCTGTTACGATAATCCGTTCTTTGCCTTTTACTTCCATTTCATCGATATTAGCCCGCGCCCGCATCTTAATCGAACCGCGCCCTGTGGAAAATGCATCATAGATACCCTGCCTTCCAAAGATAAAACCGGCTGTCGGGAAATCCGGTCCCTTGATAGCCCCCATAAGTTCATCCAGTTCAACTTCCGGGTTATCAATAACCATTGTTATGCCGTCTATTATTTCACCGAGATTGTGCGGCGGGATATTGGTTGCCATGCCGACTGCGATACCAGTTGAGCCGTTTATGAGCAGGTTCGGGAGTTTGCATGGAAGTACGGTTGGCTCTTTCAGTGAATCATCGTAGTTTGGCATGAAATCCACGGTTTCCTTATCAATATCACCGAGAATCGCATCTGAGATTTTTGCAAGCCTTGCTTCAGTGTACCGCATGGCTGCCGCACTGTCACCGTCAATGGAACCGAAGTTTCCCTGCCCGTCAATCAGCGGGTACCTGAGTGAGAAAACCTGCACCATCCGGACAATTGAATCATATACAGACGTATCACCATGCGGATGGTATTTACCAAGAACGTCTCCCACTATCCTTGCTGATTTCTTGTAGGGTTTATCAGAGGTCATTCCCTGCTCGTTCATTGCATACAGGATGCGGCGGTGAACCGGTTTCAGCCCGTCCCTGACATCAGGTAGGGCACGCCCTACGATTACACTCATTGCATAATCGATGTATGAGCGCTTCATCTCGTCTTCGATGTTGATTGGGACTATTTTTTCGGTGACTAATTCCTGCTGTTCAGGCTCTGTGGATTCGTTGTCTGTCATTATTACCAGCTCGATTTATAATTTGAATAAAAATTGTCTGTTGATGTAGCAAAAAATTGTTTCAATTTAAAGCCTCTTTGAGGTAAATATCGATTTCATTCAATCCAATATCTTGTGAATCGTTCAAAACAAACAGTTTGTATTCATCAATGTTGCTTTCTTTTATTGGAATGATATTTTGTATGGATTTTTCCAGATTTATACACTGTTCAACTTTAGATGTATTTTCTTTTAATTTGGAGGCATCTATGATTTGAATTAACGTTACCGAATCCCCCATTTCTATAATTTCATTGTTTTCTGATTTGTGGATATAATAAGAAGACAAAGCGGATGCCAGAAACTTACCACATATCTGGATTGGTTTAATATCCGATTCTTCAATTTCAATGAGTATTTTAACTTTATCATCCTTTAAAATCAATAAATCAACATTACAATATTCGGTGCCATTTCCTTTTTCTTTAGAGCAAAACAAAGGAATATTTTGATCTCCACCACATTCACGACTTTTAATTATTTTATATGAGGGATATTTTTCATATTGGATTATATTTGCAATTTGTTTATGTAACGGATGATTTGTTTCAGTCTTCCTTTCCACGTCTTTATTATCCATAGATTACCTTGCCTTTTTTTAGAATGGAAGTAACAAACGCAGTTGAGGCGTTTTTCCATTTCTCGACTTCTTGCGGTGTATAAACCAGAATGTCTTTGGGAATTCGAAAATCACGGAGAACCTTCCTGATTTTTAGCACTCTTTTATGCATTGGTTCATCTGTTGGCATTATTACCAGTAAATCAAGGTCGCTGTCTTTTGTAGGTGTTCCATAAGCGTATGAACCGAAAAGGATTATTTTCTCAGGATGGACTCCGCTAACAATGCTGTCTTTTACTTCCTGTATCAGTTTTTCGGTTATTGGCTGCATAAAAATTATTTTCCCACCTATATCTCACACATCCAGATTCTTGACATCTTTTGCATGTTTCTCGATAAACTCCCGCCTTGGCTCAACCTTATCACCCATAAGTATTGTAAACATCTCATCAGCCATGATTGCATCATCAAGCGTCACCCGCAGCATCGTGCGCGTCTGGGGGTCCATGGTAGTATCCCACAACTGCTGGGGATTCATCTCACCAAGACCTTTGTAACGCTGCATTGCGATACCGTCCCGCCCGATTTCTGCAAGTTTCTTCTCCAGTTCACCCTCATTATAAACATAAAACTCATTCTTGCCTTTCTTGACCTTGAAAAGCGGAGGCTGTGCTATATAGATATAACCCATCTCAACAAGCTGGCGCATGTACCTGTAAAACAGCGTTAACAGAAGCGTCCGTATATGCGCCCCGTCCACATCGGCATCTGTCATAATCACGATTTTATGGTAGCGTGCCTTAGTAATATCA
Organism: Candidatus Methanoperedentaceae archaeon HGW-Methanoperedenaceae-1; assembly: GCA_002839545.1. GTDB lineage: Archaea > Halobacteriota > Methanosarcinia > Methanosarcinales > Methanoperedenaceae > Methanoperedens_A. The sequence goes on along the minus strand of PGYG01000012.1, from coordinate 8,003 downwards.
AACTCCTCGCCGTCCCCGATTCCAGCGCCAATTGCAGTAATAAGCGCCCTTATTTCATTGTTCTTTAGAATCTTGGTAAGCCGCGCCTTCTCAACGTTAAGAATCTTGCCGCGCAAGGGCAGTATTGCCTGGAACTTCCGGTCTCGCCCCTGTTTTGCAGAGCCGCCTGCCGAATCGCCTTCCACGATATACAGTTCGCTTTTTGCAGGTTCTTTCTCAGAGCAATCCGCAAGTTTACCCGGAAGGGAACTGATTTCAAGCGCATTCTTCCGCCTCGTGAGTTCCCGCGCCTTTCTTGCTGCATTCCTTGCTTCTGCTGCTTCAAGGGCTTTTGAAAGGATATTTTTAGCATCCGCTGGATTCTCTTCAAGGTATTCGGACAATCCGTCAGAAACAAGGGTCTCAACGATTCCTTTAATATCGCTGTTCCCCAGTTTCGTTTTTGTCTGCCCTTCAAACTGGGGATTTGTAAGCTTGACATTTATAATTGCGGTAAGCCCTTCCCTTACATCCTCCCCTGAAAATTTATCCTCCCCTTTCAATATTGACTTTGATTTTGCATAATCGTTCGACACACGGGTGAGCGCTGCCCTGAAACCTGCAAGGTGCGTTCCTCCCTCATGTGTGTTAATGTTATTCGCAAATGTGTGGATGTTCTCGACATAACTGTCATTATACTGCATGGAGATTTCCACAACAGTTGTGTCTTTCTGTTTCTGGAAATATATGGGCTTGTCATGCAGCGGCGTCTTGTTCTTGTTCAGGTATTCCACAAAAGAAACAATGCCTCCCTCGTACTGGAACAAGTTTTCAGTCTCGTTAAACTCGTCTTTTATTGTAATTTTCAGTCCCTTATTAAGAAACGCAAGCTCTCGCAGCCTGCCGGACAGTGTTTCGATATTGAAATCCAGTGTTTCAAATATTTCGTGGTCGGGCTTGAACGTGATAGTCGTTCCCCGCCCCTGTGTCTCCCCGATAAGCGTCACTTCTTTAGTTGGCTTCCCGCGTTCGTATCTTTGCTTGTATAATTTCCCGTCGCGTTTTATTTCCACCTCTAACCATTCGGAAAGGGCATTTACAACCGATACACCAACACCGTGCAGACCGCCTGAGACTTTGTATGCGTTATTGTCAAACTTCCCTCCTGCGTGAAGGATTGTCATAACAACTTCAAGTGCTGACTTGTTGTATTTCGCGTGCGTATCTACAGGGATGCCGCGCCCGTTATCCACGACTTTAACGCTGTTATCTGCCCTTAAATACACCTCAATGTCCGAGCAATAACCTGCAAGCGCCTCATCTATACTGTTATCAACAACTTCGTATACAAGATGGTGGAGACCTCTTGAATCCGTGCTCCCGACATACATGCTCGGGCGTTTGCGTACAGCTTCCAGTCCCTCAAGTACCTGGATTTGCTTTGCCCCGTATTCTTTGTTCGTGTCTTCCATATAAATTTCCTTTTTAAAGATTGTTAATTAAACAGGATAAATGCAAAATTCATTCCATGTAAATTTCTTCAAGTATTTCTTTCATTCAGAACTCTGCCTTAGTATGCGTCTCTCAGATTCCTTCGGCATCATATTGTTTTTAAAGCATATATACCTTTTTGCTTCAACGCATAGCGGTTTTTGTTTTTCATTCAAAAAATTAAAAAATTTGCCTTTATATAACAAAATAAAGGGAGGTATATGACGGAATTTGCATGTTTTTTCAAATATATCACTCGTAAATTCGTAGAATTATGACTGAAAACTGATATATTCTTATAAATAGATAAGTGAAGTCGAAAAGGTAATTATTATGAGAATCTCCGTAATAGGAACAGGATACGTAGGCACAGTCAGTGCGGCATGTTTTGCCGAACTCGGGCACAGTGTTATTTGCGTTGATATCGATAGCTCAAAAATAGACCAGATTAACGCTGGCATCCCGCCGATTTATGAAGACGGGCTTTCTGAACTGCTGGAAAAACACGCAGGGAAAAGACTAAGTGCCACATCAGACTATGACTTTGCAGTAACTAACTCAGATGTTTCATTTATCTGCGTGGGAACGCCGTCAGATTCTGACGGCAATATCGACCTTGGAATCGTAAAGGCTGCAAGCGCAAGTCTTGGCGACGCACTAAAAAACAAAAAAGACTACCATGTTGTGGTAGTAAAAAGTACAGTCGTTCCTGAAACCACGGAAAAAGTGGTACTGCCGATTATCGAAGAACACTCAGGCAAGAAAGTCGGGGATTTCGGGATTGCCATGAATCCGGAGTTCCTCCGTGAAGGAAAAGCCATTTATGATTTCATGAATCCTGACAAAATCGTCGTTGGTTCACTTGATGAAAGCTCAGGCGGCATTGTAGCCTCATTATACAGCGGCCTGGATTGTGCGGTTACACGGACAAACCCGCGCACAGCCGAGATGATAAAATACGTAAATAATTCGTTCCTTGCCACAAAAATCTCATTTTCAAACGAGATAGGCAACATCTGTAAGAAGCTGGGTATAGACACTTATGAGGTAATGTCTGCTGTTGGAAATGACTTCAGGATTGGTCCACACTTCTTAAATGCCGGGGCAGGGTTTGGAGGTTCATGTTTCCCGAAGGATGTAAAAGCCCTGATAGGTAAAGCCAGGGAAATCGGTTATGAACCCGAACTTCTAAGCTCAGTAATTGCTGTAAACGAAAAACAGCCTTCAATGATGGTTGCACTGCTTAAAAACAAGCTTGGTAGCCTGAAAGGTAAAAAGATAGCAGTTCTTGGGCTTGCTTTCAAGAACGATACTGATGACATTCGGGAGTCGAGGTCAGTTCCTGTAATAAAAGAACTGCTGGATAACAATGCTGAAATTTCAGCGTATGACCCGATGGCTAATGAGAATATGGCGCGTATTTTCAAGAACATCGAATACCACGATTCTGCTGCTGGTGCATTGCACGGTGCTGAAGCCTGCCTTATAATGACAGAATGGGATGAATTTAAAACACTTGGAAAGGAATTTACTGTTATGAAAAACAGGCTGGTAATCGATGGCAGGCATATGCTTGCTTCTCGTGATGACATTGAATACGTTGGACTGTGCTGGTAAAAAGGTATGATTTATATATGCACATCACATTTATTCGCAGGAATTTAATTGTGCTTCGGAGATGGAAACATAAAATCAATAATACTTGCAGGAGGCTCAGGCACACGCCTGTGGCCGTTAAGCCGTGACCAGTACCCGAAACAGTTTTTAAAACTTGGGGAAACTTCGCTTTTCCAGGGAACACTGCTTCGGTGTCTTGAAATATCTGATATATCCGAAATATTCGTTGTGACCAGTGAATCCCAGAAATTTTTCGTGAGCGGGCAGGTACAGGAACTTGGATACGAACTTCCGGAGGGAAATATACTAATTGAGCCTGTTGGAAAAAATACACTGCCTGCGATTTGTTTCGGGATGAAAGAAATCGAAAAAAGGTTTGGCAGTTCAGTTGCAGGCGTGTTTTCATCTGACCACATACTGGATGAGGGCGCAATGAAAACAATTGCAGGTGCAGAATCGCTTGCTTCCGGTTACCTTGTGACATTCGGGATAGTACCGGATTCCCCGCACACGGGTTACGGGTACATAAAACCCGCAGAACCGCTGGGTGTGGGATGCAAGGTATCCGAATTCATGGAAAAACCCGCATTAGAAGAAGCTAAAAAATACGTAAAAGAAGGTTATCTGTGGAATAGCGGCATGTTCCTGCTGGATACAATACTGTTTTTCAAAGAGCTTCGCACCCACGCACCAGCAGTCTTTGAGGCGTTTGGGGCATCGGATGACATCGGGGAAATTTACAATAACATGCCCTCAATCTCCATAGATTACGGGCTCATGGAAAAGTCTGACCGTGTGGCTGTTGTCAGGCTTAATGAGAAATGGGGCGACCTTGGCAACTTTGATGCGATGTATAACGAATTTGCGAAAGACGCATCAGGTAATGTTGTGTATGGCTGCGACCATTCGTTCATCAATGCCGCCGGAAATCTCGTATACTCAAAACCAGATAAACTTGTTTCGCTTATTGATGTCAAGAACATGGTTATTGTTGACACACCGGATGCACTGCTTGTATGCCCGAGAAGCAGCAGCCAGAAAGTCAGGGAAGTCGTGAATGACCTTAAAAATAAGAATGACGAAAGAGCGTTCCTTCACCAGACTGTGTACAGACCATGGGGTTCATATACGATTCTTGAAAGTTCGGAACGTCATAAGATTAAGAACATAACGGTGTTACCGGAAAAAAGACTGAGCCTCCAGCTTCACTACCACAGAAGCGAACACTGGGTTATCGTGAAGGGAATGGCACGCGTCCAGATAGACGGGGAAGAAGAATTTTATTTACGCCCCGGAGAGAGCACGTTCATACGGGCAGGTTCGAGGCACCGGCTTTCTAATCCTGGAAAGCTCCCGCTTGAGATTATTGAGGTACAGCTTGGTGATTCGGTAGCTGAGGATGATATAGTAAGGTTTGATGATGAGTACGGGAGGGTATAATAATGAAAGTAGTAATTCCAGCCGCTGGCGCAGGAAAGCGGCTCTTTCCGCATACGTTTACGAAACCCAAGCCTATGGTGTATATCGCTGGAAAACCGATAATCGGGCATATTCTTGACAGGATGAAGGAACTGAAGCCTGAAGAAGTAATACTTGTTGTGGGTTATAAGAAAGAACAGATAATGTCTTATGTCGATGAGAATTATTCGAATATTTTTAATATCAAGTATGTCGACCAGAAAGAACAGCTTGGTCTTGGACATTCTGTTTTTACTGCAATGGATGAAATCGGTGATTCGGAAATAATGATTGCACTGGGGGATAATATATTTGAAACAAATTATTCTGAATTATACAAACTGCATTCAATTATGGGAGATTGTTCCGGATCTATTGGCGTTATAGAAGTGGATGATCCGACAAAATATGGTATCGTGGAGTTAGATGGTGAAGATATTAAAAAATTAGAAGAGAAGCCAAAAAACACCACTTCTAATCTAGGAATAGCTGGGATATATTTTATTAAAGATACTGGTATATTAATGTCAATACTCGGCGAAATTATTCGAAATGATATACGAACTCATGGAGAATATCAATTAACTGATGCACTGCAGGAAATGGTTTCAAAAGGATATCTTCTTAAAACCTTTCCAGTACCTAAAAGACTTGATTGTGGACGGACAGAGTCATTACTTGAGGCAAATAGATTATTACTCAATGAAAAGAAGGGAATTGATGATGTTTTCAAGGTTAAAAATTCAGTAATAGTTCAGCCTGTTGCAATCGGGGAAAACGTTACAATTTTGAATTCAGTTGTTGGTCCACATGCATCTATTGCAAAGAATACTTGCATTGATAATTGCATTATCTCTGACACAGTGGTTGGTACACGATCGAAAATTTCTAAGGTAAATCTTCATAATTCCATAATAGGTGATGATGCTAAAGTATGTGGTAAACATAACTCACTTAATATAGGGGATTCATCTTCGATAGAATTCTGAAGGTAAATATGATCTGGTGCATATGAAAAATAGAAAAATGATAATTCCCGCAATAATTGCACGAACACAAAAAGAATTAGATAAAAAATTAAACACAGTTGAAGGTTATTCAGAATTAGTTCAACTTGACATCATGGATGGAAGATTTGTTCCAAATAATTCCCTTGATTTTGATTTTGATGTGTCTGGTAGTAATACCAGTTTCGAAGCCCATTTAATGATCACTGATCCCATGGGATGGATTGAAAAAAACTGGTGGAAGGTTGATACTATCATTGTTCATTTTGAATCATGTGAAAAACCTGGGGATATTATAAGGTTTGTAAAAGACAAAGGTAAGAACATTGGTTTTGCGATCAATCCTGAAACGGCGGTTCATAATGTAAAACCTTATCTGGATGACATAGACCAATTGTTGGTCATGACCGTTAATCCTGGATTCTATGGAGGTAAATTCCTCCCTGAAACCCTTAGTAAAATAAGTGAGGCAAGAAAGATAAAACCTGATCTGGATATCGAGGTTGACGGCGGCGTTACACCTGAAACAATCAAATCAATAGATGATGCAGGAGCAAATATGTTCGTTTCAGGATCATATATATTAAAATCCGATGGGGTTAAAGAAGCTATCGATTCATTAAGAAAGCTGATACAGTAAGATATATGAAGAATTGAAGGGTATTATGCGAAAGATGATCAGGAAATTAAAAGATAAAGCAACTGTTATCCGCAGACATGTAATAAAAATGGTACATTGTGCCGGTTCAGGTCATCCGGGTGGTTCCTTATCATGCACAGATATTCTTGTGGTATTATATTTCCATGTGATGAAACATGATCCGCAAAAAAAAGACCGTGAAAGGGACAGGTTCATTTTATCAAAAGGACATGCAGCCCCCGCATTATATGCCACGTTGGCTGAAAGTGGTTATTTCCCAATAAGCAAATTGGAATCGTTGAGGAAAAACGATGGCTTCCTTCAGGGGCATCCTGATTCAAGCATACCAGGCGTTGAGGTTTCATCCGGTTCATTGGGACAGGGACTCTCTTGCGGAAATGGAATTGCTCTTGCTGCCAGGTTGGATGAGAATCCATCAAGGGTCTTTGTATTGTTGGGTGATGGGGAGTGCGATGAAGGGCAAGTTTGGGAAGCTGCTATGCTTTCTGCCCATTATAAACTTGATAATTTAGTTGCAATAGTTGACCGGAATGGGCTTCAAATAGACGGGCAAACAGAACAAATAATGGGTCTTGAACCTTTTTCAAATAAATGGGAATCGTTTGGCTGGCATGTCATTGAAATAGACGGAAATAATATTGAAGAAATTATAAAGGCTTTTAAAGAAACTGAATGTGTCATTGGAAAGCCAACCGTGATAATTGCACGTACATTTAAGGGAAAAGGGGTCTCATTTATGGAAGGAAACCTCGCTTTCCACGGCAAAGCACCGACAGATAAAGAAATGATATGTGCTCTGGAGGAATTGAAATAATGGATAATCTCCTGTCTACAAGAGAGGCATGCGGGCTAACCCTTCTGAATATGGGTCACAAAGAAAAGGATATCGTTGTTCTGGATGCTGACCTTTCTGGTTCCACACAAACAAAAAAATTTGCTGACAAATTCCCCAACAGGTTCTTTAACGTTGGCTGTGCAGAACAAAATTTGATAGGAACCGCAGCAGGATTGGCTATTGGCGGGAAGACGGCTTTTGCAGGCACATTCGCCATGTTCCTGATGCGCGGCTGGGAACAGATAAGGAACACAGTTGCACATGATAACCTGAATGTAAAATTGTTGGGAAGTCATTCCGGTTTTACCGATTCAAAAGATGGCGGTTCCCACCAATGTCTTGAGGATATTGCACTGATGCGCTGTTTGCCGAATATGAGTATATTGAATCCTGTAGATGCTATTGAAGCCGAGAAAATTATAATAAATGAAGTATATCGAAAAGGTCCTTCATATATCAGGATGAATAGATTAAGTACACCTGCTGTAAATACTGATGATTATAATTTTGAATTCGGGAAAATTGTTGAAATCCGGGAAGGAGATGACCTGACAATAATTGCAACAGGTACTATGGTATCAGAGGCAGTCAAAGCATCGCAAACTCTGAAAAAAGAGAACATCAATGCACGGGTATTGAATGTGCATACCATCAAACCGATAGATAAGAATAGTATACTTAAATCAGCAAAAGAGACCGGACACATAATAACGGTAGAGGAACACAATATTTATGGCGGTTTAGGCAGCGCTGTTGCCGAGATAATAGTTGAAAAATATCCGGTACCGATGAAGATAATGGGAGTGAATGACCGATTTGGAGAGTCTGGTGATTATGACTATTTGGTAAATAAATTCGGGTTGAATGATGGCGAAATAGTAAAAAATGCAAAAAAACTTATTGGTGATAGAAAATGAAGATCTTTATTGATACAGCAAATATTGAAGAAATTAAG
>PGYG01000011.1 GCA_002839545.1 Candidatus Methanoperedentaceae archaeon HGW-Methanoperedenaceae-1 | reverse complement strand
CTTGCGCTCAAGAAAGCAATTATCGAACTTGGAATTGCGCCTGAGAATACAGCCATAATCTCAGGAATCGGGTGTTCAGGCAAGGTGCCGCACTGGGTCAGGACATACGGGCTTCACGGGATACACGGGAGAGCCCTGCCAGTGGCTGCTGCTGTAAAACTCGCAAATCATGAGCTGACCGTGTTTGCAGTCGGGGGTGACGGTGACGGGTATGGTATCGGGATGTGCCATTTCATACATGCCATGCGAAGGAACATTGACATGACATATATCGTTCACAATAACATGATTTACGGGCTTACCACAGGACAGACATCGCCCACAAGCGAGAAAGGAATGAAAACAAAATCCACCCCGTCAGGCGTGATTGAAGTTCCCGTAAACCCGATTTCACTTGCGCTTTCATCAGGCGCAACATTTGTGTCAAGGACTTTTGCCGGAGATGTCGAGCATCTCAGGAAAACGATTGTTGACGCTGTCAAACACAGGGGATTTTCGCTGGTTGATGTATTCCAGCCGTGTGTGAGTTTTAACCGTATCAACACATACGAATGGTATAAGCAGCGGGTCTATGACCTCCAGGCTGGCGGGCATGATACCTCGGATAAACAGGCGGCTTTCAGTAAGGCGCATGAATGGGGTGAGCGCATACCGATTGGAGTATTCTATAAGGTATCTGAGCCAACATACGAGGATGAGCTTCCCCAGTTAAAGGATGCGCCGCTTGTGAAACAGCATATTGGTGATATTGATATAAGCGCGCTTATGGATGAGCTTGTGTAAAGATAAATTAAGAGGGGTGTTTTGTTTTTTGGAAAGCACAGTTTCGCCGTGTGTTTGATGTCGAGCCTGTCATGTCGACCACATAAGATTTAAGACGGTTGCGATATATTCTTTGTTTGAATTATGAAAAAAAGAGCTGAAATCATATTAAAAGGGAGAGTCCAGAAAGCAGGATTCAGGGATTACATAGATGAAATTGCTTTCAATCTTAATCTTATGGGATGGGTTAAGAATCTTGATAACGGAACCGTCAAAGTTGTATGCGAAGGCAGCAGCAAGGATATTGAAAAATTTGTTGATAAAATAAAGATACACGAATATCCTATCAGGGTTGAAGATGCCGAAGTTGAGTATCTTCCTTCAACTGGCGAATTTAATGATTTTACCATAATCCGTGAAGATGATATTGTTTATGCTACATACGAGCGCATGGATGCCGCGGGAAGGTACATGCGGGAGATGAACCAGAATCTTGGCGGCAAACTGGACATCATGATTGACAAACAGGATAGCATGCTGACGAAACAGGATAGCATGTTAGGAAAAACGGATGGCATACTTAAAAAACAGGATGGTATGTTACATAAGCAGGATGCCCTCCAAAATACAGTTGAAAACGGTTTTTTAGGTGTCAAAGAAGAAATCCGGCTTCAAAGGGATGATTTCCGCGAACTGTTCATGCATGAAGTCACAGAACTTAGAAGCGAGATTACTGAAATCAAAGCCACGCTTGCAAAGATGCAGGCAGCCGGATAATCAAAATCTGTAAAAGTTTAGTTTGGGAAGGTCTTTTTTAATGCGCTTAAATCACCCCAGCACTTTCTCTATCCTGAGAAGTGCTTCCCTTATGCGCTCCTGTGACGTGGCATAAGAAATCCTCAGGAAATCCCTGCCAGCATTACCAAACGCACCACCTGATGTGGCTGCAACATAAGCCTTGTTCAGGAGCAGTTCAGCAACTTCATCCCCTGTCCCGTACTCGCTGACATCTGCAAACGCATAGAACGCGCCGTCTGGTCGTGCACATTTGATGCCGAGCTTATTCAACCCGCTAACCAGGAGGTCACGTCTTTCCCTGAACTCACGCACCATATCGGTAACGCATGTCTGGTCGCCCTGTAAGGCTGCAACACCCGCATACTGGACAAACGATGTTGCCTGGCTCACGGAATGGGAATGGAGTTTCATCATATTTTCGTAAATTTCTTTTGGAATATTCACGTACCCAAGCCTCCAGCCTGTCATAGCGTAAGCTTTTGAGAACCCGTTCACAGTGATTGTCATGTCCTCCATCCCGTCCATTGACCCGATACTGATATGCTCCTTATCATAGATTATCTTCTCATAGATTTCATCCGAGAGAACCATGATATTTTTATCCACTGCAATGTCCGCAATCTCTTTCAGCGTAGCCCTGTCATAAACACCGCCTGTGGGATTGCACGGGCTGTTTACAACAATTATTTTAGTTTTTCGGGTTATGTATTCATTAACATCAACAGGTGAAAAACCGTTATCGCGTCTTGTGGCTGCCCAGACTGTTTTTGCTCCTGCAAGCATAATAGCAGGGTCATAAGATACCCATGCAGGGTCAAAAAGTACAGCTTCATCCCCTTCTTCCAGTACTGAGAGCATGACCTCAAAGATTGCCTGCTTTGCCCCTGGTGTTACTATAATATTTTTTGCCTTTGTCTCGATGTGATTCTCTTCCTTAAGTTTAACAGCAATTGCTTCCCTGAGTTCGGGAATTCCGGCTGATGGTGTGTAGTGCGTTTCGCCGCGGTCAATGGAAGCCTTCGCTTCGTCAATAATATGTTTCGGGGTATTAAAATCAGGCTCGCCAAGGCTGAAGTTTATGACATCTTTGCCCTGGCTTTTGAGTTCATTGGCAAGATTCGACATTTTTATTGTTGCCGATTCTGGAATGTTTTTCAGTCTTGTTGCTGTCATGAAGTTTGAATCACGGGCTCTTTCCGCTATTCTCTTATTTAAGCTATTCTAATAAAAATTGTATAACTGGTTTTTGATTCAGTTATTCGCTTAATTTCTTGACCATTTTGACTGCCGCTTCGACTGCGCGCTTGGCATAATCCACACGCTCATGGGCGTCAAGCCTGCTCATTCCAGGTCCTGAGATGCCAAGGGTTATGGGTTTGTTATTTTCAAGTGCAAGGTCTGCAATCTTCCTTGAAGCATGCTGTACGACTATCTCGTCGTGTTTTGTTGCGCCCTGGATGACACACCCGATTGTAACGACTGCGTCTATATTCGCGTCCTGTGCGAGTTTCCTTACTGCCAGCGGCATATCGAATACGCCGGGGACAAGTATGGTTTTTTCTACGGTTGCCCCGAGAAAATCAGCATGTTCTCTTGCAAGGGTTTCCATCTGGATAGTAAGGTCACGGTTGAACTCTGAAACGACGAATCCTAATTTAATACTCATTTTCACACCTTAATTTGTATTGGTTTGTGTTATATTATTTGGAGTGTCTATATAAGTTGCGATAAAACCTTCAATGCAAAAAATGCCTCATCCCTGTAAACACAAGCGCAACCCCAAGCCTGTTCGCAGTCGCAATAACCTCATTATCCCGTATCGAGCCGCCGGATGACACAATATACCTGATATTATTCTCAGCAGAATGGACAATGCTGTCATCAAACGGGAAAAACGCATCAGAAGCAAGAACACACTCCCTCATTACAGCTTCAATAAACTCATCCAGGCTGACACCCGGCTTTTCCTTCTCGTACATAAGCTTCAGGTTCTCCGCTGCTTTGGTCACAGCCAGTTTCTTAATAGAATCAACCCTGTTCGGCTGTCCCGCACCCATAGCAGCCATCTGGTAACACCCTTTCTCATACTCCCGCGCGATAACCACTGCATTCGACTTTATGTGCTTGCACGCAGCCATTGAAAACCCGGCAAGTCCTTTCTTCTCATCAGGGAAGGGATGCTCGGTTACAACATCCCATTTCTCAAAAATACCACGGTTCTTTGTCTGGACAAGAATTCCTCCCTCGATGTAGCGGTACGTATTCTCGCGTGAGTTCCTTTTATCCATCGGCACTTCAAGAATCCTCAGCTCCTTGCTCTTATTCTTCAGGAACTCAAGCGCGTCGTTATCATAACCCGGCGCGATAATAAGCTCCACGAACTTACCCTTGAGGAATTCAACAGTTTCAAGGTCTGCTTTCCTTGACATGCAGATAATACTCCCGAAAGCTGATATCGGGTCGCCGTCCCATGCCCGCACAAGTGCTTCCCCCAGGGTTTTTCCAGTTGCAAGCCCGCACGGGTTATTATGCTTAACAATGGCAACCGCAATTTTATCCCCGAATTCAAGAACCGTATTCAGTGCATTTTCAGCATCCACGTAATTATTATATGACAGCGCCTTTCCATGAAGCTGTTTTGCGTTTGCGATAGATGTTTCAGGTGCATCAGGCTCCTTATAAAACCGCGCGCTCTGGTGCCAGTTCTCGCCGTACCTGAGAGTTGTCCCTTCACCGAATTTCAGGTGCATTATTTCTTCACCGGTCAGCCTCCTGCTCAGGTACCGGTCAATAGCAAAATCATAATCCACAATCCTGCGAAACGCCTTAACAGCCAGCGTCTCTCTTGTATCAAGGCTTGTGTCCCCGTTCTCAAGTTCTTCAAGTATCGTAGGATAATCAACAGGGTCTGTTATAACAGTTACATGCCTGTAATTCTTGGCAGCCGCCCTGACAAGAGTCGGTCCGCCAATGTCGATATTCTCAATCGCTTCCTCAAGGCTCACGTTTTCCTTTAAAACCGTCTTCTCAAACGGGTAAAGGTTCACAGCAACAATATCAATTAGCTCAATATCCGCATTTTTTGCTTCCTTGACATGGAACGGATTCTCCCGCAATGCAAGGATTCCCCCGTGTATTTTCGGGTGCAGTGTCTTGACCCTTCCTTCCATCATCTCAGGAAAACCTGTAATCTCAGATACATCCGTTACTTTAATTCCCGCTTCTGCCAGGACTTTAGATGTCCCGCCCGTGGAAATAATCTCAAAACCAAGCCTTGCCAGTCCTGATGCAAAATCAACTATTCCGGTTTTATCAGAAACGCTTAACAGTGCTTTTTTCGGCAGGATGAATCACCTTACCTGAATTGAAAAAGAAAACCATAAGCTTTTCTAATGGTTGTGTATAGTTTTGACAAAACCTATAAATACAATGCTCTATATTATAAGAACCGTGGTAAAAATGACCGACTTCTCAAAAATAAGGAAAAAAACGCAGCTTACATCCCTTGCGGTAAGTTCAATCATATTCGCGGTTGCACTGTACGGGATACTGACACACAACGATTCTTACTTTGAAATTGGGCTTCTGCTAATCGGTTTCATGATAGCGGGTGCGCTCCTCCTTGCGCCGCTGTTCGGAAGGTTCTGGTGCGGCTGGCTCTGTCCCAGAGGCACGTTCCTTGAATACTTCCTCGGAAAGCTGTCACGAAATGGAAGCATCCCGAAACACCTCAGGACTACTAAATTCAAGCTATTCATCGCATCGATTATGGCAGTAATGTTTATCATTGTCCTTATGGGCATGAACCCGTTTGTGGCATCAGAGGATACTCTTGCATCCATCGGGGGTTTCATCGTATTCCTGTGCATTGTGACCACACTCCTGGTATCAATACCGCTTGGGCTGTTTTACATGCCACGAACCTGGTGCAGTTTCTGTCCTGTAGGATATGCCCAGTCACTCATGTCAAAGGACAGGATACTGAAAGTCTCGATTGAGGACTGCAAGAACTGTAAGAGGTGCCATTCCGAATGCCAGCTTGACCTGTGCAGCAGTCATACCGGCAAGAGCAAAACAATTGACCATCCTGACTGCTTTTCCTGTATGAAGTGCACGGATTCATGCAGGATTGGCGCGAGCAAACCGGTTATAAAACTTGGAACAGCAGACTGAAGCCACGGATACATTTAATAGAATCCCGAAACTAACAGACAGGGAAGATGATATCCGAAATCCTCCCTGAAAAAATAAAGTACGACGGCTCGCAGATTGCCCAGCTCTGGGCGTACGGCATGGGTATAAAGGGCGATTCCATCGTGGCTTTCCACGGTGCGATGGATGTGACCCCTTGCAACATGAAAGACCTTGAGGATGAAAAGGCGAACAAGACCATCATGGGCGATGACCTTATCCATTTCATCGTGGAGCGGTTCAATTCCCCTGCAAGCATGCGGCTGGCTTATTACATGCAGCGCCTTCTTGTTGTCTGCATACGTGATGCTCTCGCATTACGCGGAATAACAACAACACGGAACGGGGATGACCTGTTTGTGGCTGACGGAAAACTCACGGTGAGTATAGCAAGCGCTGGTGTTTCCAGTGAGAAAATACACTGCGGGATTAACATTACAAACAAAGGTACGCCTGATGATGTTAAGACTGCCGCACTGGAGGATATGGGAATCAGTGACTGGAAAAGCCTTGCACAGGAAATATCCGGAATGTTTGTTAAAGAAATAGAGGATATTGAAGGCGATATTGCCAAGACCAAAAGTTTATGACATGGATGTAAGGTTAATAGGTTAAGTATTTTCAGGGATATTTGCTATTAAATTACAAAGAAGGGAAATCACATGGTGGAAGAAATCGGGAAAATTTTGGGCAGGGGTTTTGAATCGTACACAAGGAATTTCAATATAGCAGTTCCTTTTGTGCTCGGCGTCCTGGTATCTGGTGTCTTATCAATGGTGACGTTTGCTGTTGGAGGAGCCTATATCTTTGGCTCATCCCTCTCATCTCTTGAGAATGCTGCAACCCCTGAAGAGATGTTTTCGGTTCTTCTTCCCATGATAAGCCAGCACCTTACGGAAATTGTCTTCCTGGTTTTAATTTATTTGCTCGTTTCAGGATTTGTCCAGTCCTTTTTTACGGCAGGAGCAATAGGTATGGCTAAACAGGCAACAGAAACCGGAAGCTCCAGTTTATCCACAATGATGGCTGACGGCAGGAAGAACACTGTAAACCTTTTCCTTGCTAATATTCTTGTAGGATTGAGTATGCTTGCTGGTGTCGTTTTTCTTGTCCCCGGCGCTTTGCGCGCAAATCCGGGGTTTTCATCCTCCCCTGACACGGTTTCTGTCTTACTGCTGGTTATCGGGGTTTTGTTGTGGGTTGTATATATGTTTATACTGAGTATCGTGCTTGCAATCTACGGTTACGCACTTGTCGTGGAAAACCTGGGACCAATAGACGGGATACTTGCAGGCGTGAATTTTTTCAAGACACACAAGTTTGATGTGTTCGTGCTCTGGCTTGTCCAGATGGCAATTATAGTATTCTTTTCAATTATTTTGCAGGTTATAAAGCTTGTTCCTGTACCCGATTCAGTCTTTTCTGTTTTCTATGAATTGGCAGCCGCAGTTGTTATTATGCCACTGGCAACCATCTGGTGGGTCAGGCTTTACATGTCAGGAACAGGTAAAAAACTCTATTTCAACGAATTGCTCTTACACCCAAGCGACCTTGAAAAGCTGGAAACAGAAGCTTAAATCGAATCTATAAACGTTTCAATCCTTGCGAGTGCTTCGATAAGTTCCTCTCGTGACGTTGCGTAAGAACACCGCAGATAACCTGCACCGCATTCCCCGAATACCTCACCCGGCACAACCGCAACTTTCTGCTCTTTTAAAAGCCTGCTTGCAAACTCATCCGAGGTAAGACCTGTGCTCTTGATACTAGGGAAGGCATAGAACGCACCTTTTGGTTCGAAACAATCAAGTCCCATTTTGTTAAGCCCGCCAACGACAAGACGCCTTCGCCTGTCGTATTCCCGCACCATCTTTTTCATTTCACCGTCGCCGTTCTTCAGCGCTTCAATTGCTCCAATCTGGGCTGTTATGGGAGCGCAGAGCATGGTATACTGGTGGATTTTTGTCATGGCGCCGATTATCTCATCGCTTCCTGCCGCGTAGCCAACGCGCAGTCCTGTCATGGCATGTGATTTTGAAAAACCATTTAACAGGATAGTCCTGTCCCGCATTCCGGGAAGTGATGCAAAACAGGTATGTGTGCCGTTATACGTGAGCCTGTCATAAACTTCATCCGAAATTACCATAAGGTCATGCTCGTTAACCACGTCAGCAATATCCTCAAGGTCTTTCCGTCCCATGATTGCGCCTGTGGGATTGTTGGGATAACTCAGTACAACCGCCTTTGTTTTGGCTGTGATGCTTTCCTCTATCTGCTCTGATGTTACCCTGAAATCATCTTCCTGGTATGTCGGAACCGGAACAGGTTTGCCGCATGCGAAAACAACGGCAGGGATATATGAAACATAACAAGGCTCAGGGATTATTACCTCGTCACCCGGATTGATTATGGCTCTGAAAGCAAGGTCTGCTGCTTCACTTACGCCTGTTGTAACAAGGAGTTCATTATCAGGAGCATAAACCGTATCATATTCTGAGCTGATGTATTTGGAAAGCAGTTCCCTTAATTCCAGAAGACCGTTGTTTGAAGTGTATGATGTTGACCCTTTCTCAAGTGAGTATATGCATGCTTCCCTGATGTGCCATGGGGTTACAAAATCAGGCTCACCGACACCGAGGGAGATGACATCTTCCATCTCGAGGACTAAGTCAAAAAACTTTCGGATTCCAGATGGCGGGACGCTTTTTACCAGTTCTGAGATGTATTTACCTGACATATAACCACGACTCTAAGGAGATACAAGAAGGCGTTCTGAGTGTTCTTTCTCGAACAGTATGTCCCCGTCTTCTTTAAAAGTACGTAATACGAAATGGGTCACTGTTCCCTGCACCTGTTCAAGGGTTGCAATTTTTTCAGCTACGAAAAAAGCTACTTCTTTCATGGAGCTTCCGCGTACTGTCAGCGATAAATCATGGTCGCCTGAAATGAGGTGGACAGACCTGACTTCATCGAACCTTGCGAGACGCTCTGCAATGGCATCGTATCCTGTTCTTGAGCGCAGGGCAACCTTGACTTCGATAATGGCATAAACATATTCCTCACCTGCCTTTTCCCAGTCGATTACTGTTTTATATTTCCGGATTATGCCTGCCTTTTCCATCTCTTTGATTTTTGAGGCGACTGGCTCTATCTTCGGGTTGCCCTCAATTATCTCGAGTATTTCTTTCATTGTCATGCCTCGCCGTTTTTATGCTTTTGTGGTATAATAGGCTTTGTGTTATTTCAGGTTTTGTTTTCGACGCTATCAGTCATCAAGTAATCACTCGCTTGTATCTTAGCAATAATTACAACACAGTGTAAAAAATTCAAAGGCAAATCTATATATAAAATAATTTTTAATAAGATATACTTGTTTAAAATAGGGTATTAATCTAAAAAATATTTTAATATGATTCAATAAGGAGGGAGTCATATTTTAGAATACTTACTTGAAGTTATAAGAAATGAAAAAACCCAGTCCATTAAAGGATGGTGCATTTTTAGTCTAAGGCAGTTCATATTTGCGATTGCTGTAACGATAGTACTGATGAGTGGTATGACTGTTGCAAGCGCGGCAATAATAACCGTGGATGATAGCGGTGGTGCTGATTACACAATTATCCAGTATGCAATAGATAATTCAAGCGCAGGGGATACGATACTGGTTAATAGCGGTACATATTATGAAAATGTCATAGTTAACAAATCACTTGTTCTCCAGGGTAATGATACTGGTGGTGGCTATCCGGTTGTAAATTCAAGTTTTGATGAAGCCATTGTGATAGATGCGAATGGGAGCACAGTCCAGGATTTTATAACTATCGGTGGGACATTTTTAGGTATTAATGTACGTTCAAGCAACAATACAATCAGGAACAACACGGTTTCGGATTCAAACGCAGGAATCTTTGTTTTGAATTCTAATAATACAATAATAGGAAATAATGTTTCAAATAATAGTATTGGCGGCATCTATCTGGAGGATTTCAGCAATAATAATATAGTAAATAGTAATACTGCAAACAATAACACTAATGGTATCTTTGTAGATAATTCTGAAAATAACATAATAAGTTACAACATTTTAAACAATAATACGAATAAAGGGATTTATTTGTATATTTCTAATAATAATACAATAAGCAACAATACTGCGAACAATAACACTAAGGGTATCTTTATTACGTCTTCTGAGAACAACACACTAACTTACAATATTGCAAACAATAATACTAATGGTATCTTTCTTGAATATTCCAATAATAATACATTTAATAGTAATGTTGCAAACTCGAATAGTCATGGCATCGAACTTTATTACTCTGATAACAATAACATGTCAGGAAATGAGGCATCAAATAATGATTTTGGGATTAGTTTAGTATATTCCAATTATACAATAGTAACCAGTAATGTTGCAAACTCAAACAATTATGTTGGGTTCAGTTTAGGTTTATCGTTTAATAACACTTTCAGCAACAATACAGCAAGCTTGAATATTCTTTATGGGGTAAATATTGATTCTTCAAGCAATAATATTTTTAACAATAATACTGCAAATTTGAATAATGATGGTTTCAGCCTTGATTCATCTTTCAATAATACACTTGCCAACAATTCGGCAGAACAGAACAACTATAACGGTTTTTATCTTCGAGAATCAAACAATAACAAGCTGTACAGCAATCATGCAAGTTCTAACAACTTTTATGGCATATTTGTTTATTATTCCAGCAACAACACGTTTTATGATAATAATATGACTGCTAACAACTACAATTTCGATGTTTATGGTGGGGCATATCCCCAGTTTAACCATAGCATTGATACAAGTAATAAAGTAGACGGCAAACCCATATACTATCTAAAAAATAACACGGATACAATTTATGCCCCTCCAGCCAGCATAGGAACTTTGTACTGTATTAACTGCATAAATGTGACCGTACGGGACGTAACTCTTGAAAATAACGGTGCAGGGGTATTTTTCTGGAATACAAGCAATTCATCTATACTCAACGTTACTGCTGAAAATAATTCCTATGGTGTCAGCCTTCTGTACAATTCCAGCAATAATACATTAAACAGTAGCACTATTAATAACAACCAAGTTGGAATCCAGATAGCTTCTTCTGATAACAATACTATCTATAACAACTATTTTAACAACCCCACAAATGCTATTGATGACGGGAATAACACATGGAACATTACAAAAACCGCAGGTTTGAATATTCTCGATAACTTGTGGCTTGGAGGTAACTACTGGTCGGATTATTCAGGCAACGACACGGATCTTGATGGTCTGGGAGATACCTTGCTGCCTTTTAATTCTTCCAACCATATTGAAAATGGAGGGGATTATTTACCTTTAATGCCAGATGTAACCCCGCCTGACAGTATAAATGACTTACAGGTTTCTACCACTTCCAGTACAAGCATTAACTGGACGTGGATAAACCCGATTAATACTGATTTCATAAAGACGATGATTTATATAAACGGTATTTTCAGGGAAAATGTAACATCGCCTATAAATCATTCCCTTGTATCAGGATTATCTGCCAATACCCAGTATACAATTAGCATACTAACGGTTGATATTTCAGGGAACATTAACTCAACCTGGGTTAACCTGACATCAAAAACCGATGCTGAATCATCAGGAACAAACTCAGGCGGTGGCGATGTACCTTCTGGTGACAATGGTAAGGGCAGTAATGAAGATTCTTCATCTACAGTCACGCCAACACCCATAATCCCGGAACGCGAAAAAAACACAACTACGGTAACAGAAAATGCATCATCAAAAACAACCGGTGAGAAGACAGAAAGCAGATTACAAATGTGGCTTTTATTGATGGGGGGCTCTGTAATAGGGACGGCTTCCTTCATGAAAAGGAATGTGATACAGGCATATATCAATAAAATAATTAAAGGACTTTGAGAGGTCGGCAAATTAAACCCTTTTTTTTCCTTTTTCTTTCCAAACCTTTTTATTTATATACCATGTTTTCAGGTGCGATGAGGGCAGTCATTCCATTCAAGAAAAGCAACGCAAAATCAAGACTATCTTCCCTGCTATCAGAAAAAGAACGCGGGGAATTTGCGCTATCCATGCTCAGGGACGTAGCTGGCACGCTTGTAAGCTCGGAATGCTTTAGCGTGGTTGATATACTTACAACCTCACTCATTGACATCGAGAACGTTAACATCGTCCTGGCAGAAAAAGGACTGAACGAAGCCCTTAATGAATACCTCATGAAAATGTCGTCACATTCCATTAACGAGCCAGTCTTAATCATAATGGCAGATATCCCGCTTGTCTCTGTAAACAACATAAAGGATATTACAGCCTCACAATCCGATGTAGTGATAGTTCCCGGCAGGTTTGGCGGCACAAATGCCATTTTCATCAGGAATCCTTCAAGTTTCCGCGTGGATTATTACGGTGCAAGTTTCCTGAAACACTGTGATATAGCAAAAGGCAACGGTCTTGTTTGCGAGGTATTTGATTCATTTAACCTGAGTACTGATATCGACGAGGCGGACGACCTTGTGGAAGTACTTATTCATGGCAGGGGTCGTGCCGCACGCTGCCTCAAAAGCCTGGGTTTTGGTATATCTGATACGAAAGGCAGGGTCGGGGTGAAGAGGGATGAATAAATGAATGCAAACCTTATGGAAGTATTGGGGATGGCGAGTTCTAAACATGTATCGACCAAAATTCATAATCACTAACAAGATCAATAATTATCTGCTTGAGATAGAAAGAGCAAGAGGATTCCTTGATGCTGCGCAGTTGAAGGGAGACTGGATTAACGAGATGCAAAGCGCAGCTCTCATCCTTGAAGCACATCATTCCACACATATTGAAGGGACAGAGCTTACACTTTCCGAGGCGCAGAATATCCTTGCCGGAAAAACTGTGGAAGGAGTAAGACCTGATGACAGGCAGGAGCTTTTGAATTATAAAGACGCAATGGATTTTGTTTCTGAATACTTGGATAGAAAATCCGGTATCACAGAGGAGATTATCAAGGACATACACAGGATACTGGTTACAGATGTGAGGGACGGTTCCCTTGAACCCGGAAGCTACAGAAAGGTGCAGAATTATGTGGCTAATTCCCTTACAGGGGAAATAATCTACAAACCGCCTTCCCCGGATGAAGTCCGGGAGCTTATGAAAGAATTCGTTGAATGGCTGAATGAGAAAAAAGATATTTCAGCTATCCTGATGGCGGGTGTTGCCCAGCACAGGTTTGTTGACATCCATCCGTTTTTAGATGGTAACGGCAGAACCGCGCGGGTTCTTTGCACTCTTATTCTTTACCAGAACGGCTATGATTTTAAGAGACTTTTTTCCCTGTCTGAATTCTATGATAAGAACAGGCGGGAGTATTATAATGCGATCCAGAAAGTGCGGGAATCTGGTCTGGATATGACTGGATGGCTTGAGTATTTTGTGGGGGGTTTGAAGAACCAGATGCTTGAAGTCAGGATTAAAGGCGAGGAAGTTATCAAAAAGGAGATAATTCTCGAGAATGCTGTTAAGGCAGGACTCAATGACAGGCAGAAAAAGGCGCTGGTCTATCTCACGGGGAATCCGGGTATTACCCGTGCTGAATATGTCAAACTGAATGATGTATCTATCAGGACATCAAATTATGACCTTGAGGTTATGGAAAAACTTGGATTTATTGAAAGGACAGGCGTGGGAAGAGCGATAAAGTACAGGATATTGCAGGTGGGATGAATTGCACGCAAATTGCACGCAAATATTACAATATGAAATTGCTTGTTATGGGAAAAGATAATGGGAAATAAAGCCCATTTATTTTTTCTCGCATAAAACCAACTGGCAGAAATGTATCTGTATTTATCTGCGTTCAATCAAAGAAAATTACAGGTCATGAGTTCGAAATGCGTTTATAATTTCCTATACATTGAAAAACATCATGCTTAAATAAATCAAGCATGTTTAGAATGTTATGGTGCCGACATATATTCTGTACGCTTTTATTGCAAGTATTGCTTCCGTAATAGGCGGTTTACTGCCGATATACTCAAGGCTGAAGCACATCAGGACGAATTACCTCGTCGGTTTTGCAGCAGGCGTATTGATTTCAACTGCTGTTTTCGAGATGCTGCCCCAGGCGCTCATGGTTTCAAGTATCGATATTGTCAACCCGCTCGCACTTGGTTTTTTCTCGCTTTACCTCCTTGAAAAAAGCGTGATGATACACGCATGTAAGGAAACGGAATGTGATGTCCACACATCAGGCTGGGTTGGCATGATAGGACTGGGACTTGAAAGTGTCCTTGACGGGATTGCCATTGCAGTCGGATACATCACAGAGCCTGCTCTTGGTCTAATCATTGCGTTTGCAGTGGCAGTACATGAGCTTCCGGTTGGTTTTTCAACAACTGTAATACTTAAGCGTTCCGAGTTTAACAGGAAAAGCACCCTTATCATGTTATTTGTCACGTCTTTCCTTACGGTTGCAGGCGCCCTTATTGCAGGTTTATTCCCGCAGGAATATTTCGGGGATATACTTGCCTTTACGACAGGCACGTTTATTTATATCGGAGCCAGTGACCTTTTACCCCATGCACACGAGAGGGTTGACTGGCTTGTTGTCGTTAGTGTAATTCTTGGTGCTGCAATTGTTCCCTTTATCGAGGCTGTGCTGGGTATTTAATAAGGATAACATAAATGGCATAAAGACAAAGTATAATATCCTATATTATCATGAAGAGAAAATTATGCAGCTTGAAAAATTAAGACACGGTACTGAACTGTTAAAGCGCGGTTTTGCGAAGATGCAAAAAGGCGGTGTGATTATGGATGTTACCACGCCGGAAGAGGCGCGTATAGCGGAAAATGCAGGTGCAGTGGCAGTAATGGCACTACACATGGTTCCTGCGGATATAAGGAAAGCAGGCGGGGTGGCACGAATGGCAGACCCGGCAATTATTTCTGCGATTATTGATTCTGTGACTATACCTGTTATGGCAAAAGCAAGGATTGGTCATTTTGTTGAGGCTGACATCCTCCAGGCGCTTGGCGTTGACATGGTTGATGAGTCAGAAGTCCTGACACCGGCAGATGAAAAGTACCATATCGACAAGACGAAATTTACCATTCCTTTTGTATGCGGCGCACGCGACCTTGGCGAAGCCCTCAGGCGGATTAACGAAGGCGCTGCTATGATACGTACTAAAGGCGAAGCCGGAACAGGGGATGTGAAAGAGGCTGTCAGGCACATGCACCAGATTATGGGTGCAGTAAGGGAAATTAAAGGCAAGTCCTCAGAGGAACTCATAGCATTTGCGCGACAGATTGAAGCGCCGATTGAGCTTGTTAAGGAAACAGCACAACTCCAGAGGCTTCCTGTTGTGAATTTTGCGGCTGGCGGTATTGCAACTCCTGCTGATGCAGCCCTTATGATGCGTATGGGTGTTGACGGTATTTTTGTCGGGTCAGGTATTTTCAAGTCGGATAATCCTGAGAGAATGGCAAACGCAATCGTTGAAGCCGTAAATAATTACGATGATGCTGCAAAGCTTGCCGAGATTTCAAAAGGGCTCGGTGAAGCTATGAAAGGTATTGATGTCAGGACTCTTGGCGATAACGAGGTTCTGCAAAAGCGCGGGTGGTAGGGACATTCATATCCCCTTCACTTTAACGCTATTAATATCTCAGCATACAATTCAGTAGAACATCGCCATCCCATACGAATCATCTCATTAAGGGCAGCTATGGTTTCATCTTTTGAAATTAGTTCCATTTTCTTCATCCTGAGAAGCAGGTAAACGGTACCGTGATGTTCAATTCCTTCAATTTCAGCCATGCCCCTTGCTTCTTCATCGTCCATCAGCGCAATACCGTTTAATTCTTGCGCCAGCGCAAGTACATCAGCATCTCCCGCATGGATTTTAGGGTTTTCCCTCAGGCTGTCCAAGTATCGCATATCAGCAGGGTTTCTTAGTTTGAGCGCATCGTTTTTAACCAGCTTTTCTATCAGGAAAGCCTCTGGTTTCCCTCTCTTTTTCCCCTCCTCTACAACCTCCCTGTAAACTGATTTTGGTATATATTTCCCCTCCGGAAAAAGCATTACAGTCTCAAGAAGGTTAACTTTCCCGATATAAATCAGTGGTGTAGCATCAAAAACAAAAGGCTTCATTGCAATGCCTTTTCAATATCTGAGCGAATGAATTTCCCTGACTTTACCCAGACAATTCCCTTATCACGTACAAGGTCTGAAAAATCCCATACCGAAAGCCCTGCCATTTCCGCAGCCTTTAAGAAACTCACTTTTCCTTCTTCAAGGGATTTCAGCGCGCGCTGTTCTTTCCAGTGATGTAACCCTTCTGCAAGCAGTTTCCTGATGGAAGCGGATTTTTCAAGAGACTCTTCCCTCATAAAAACCTCAAGTTCCCTGAATACATCATCCGGAAGCCTTGCCGATATGCTTACTTCTGTCATGTATATTATGTATGCATTGCATACAAATATAGTTTTTGTTAGTGCAATAAGGCATACACATCATCACAACACCTGGCGAATCTTAAGTACTATTATAGCAAAGAATGTGAATATGCCAGATAAAAAGACCGAGAACTGCATGATATGCGGGAAAGAGCTTGAATACTTAACAACGGCAGTTCCTGTAACATGCACCTATTGCGGGAAGGAAGAAACCGCAAACATCCACTGTCCTGAAGGGCATTATGTATGCAACGAGTGCCATGCAAGCGATTCGATTAAGATTATCACACAGTTTTGCCTGAATTCGGATTCGAAGAATCCCATGGAAATGGCAAAAACCATTATGAAACACCCGACCATGCCCATGCACGGTCCTGAGCACCATGCCATGATTGCAGGCATCCTGGTAACAGCATACAGGAATGCCACAGGCAAATTGTCGGATGAAAAGACTATTGAAGCCATCAGGCGCGGAAGTACAGTGCCCGGCGGTTACTGCGGTTTGTATGGCGCGGATGCGGCTGCCATTGCTACCGGAATAGCAATGAGCATAATACTTGGAGCCACACCGCTGACAGACCATGAAAGGAGGGTGGCTAACATGATGACATCCCGCGCGCTTTCGGCAATATCAGGCAACAGCGGGATGCGGTGCTGCAAACGGAGTACTTTTGCCGCAATCGATGCGGCAGTGCAGTATTTCAGGGAAGTGCTCGGCGTGGAACTTGAACAGATACCTGTCTCGAAACTGAAATGCGAACACAGCCACAGGAACAAGCAGTGTTCAGGGATAAATTGCAGGTATTATGCGGGAGCGGCTGTTGAAAGCAGGTAATTGGAAAACTCCGGTTTTAATTTACAAGATTATTTAACTCAATAAAACATACAGCAATTGCACAAACAGGTGCACAATGATTTCAAAACAGGAAATTCTGGATATATTGGAGGGGTATGATAAGGAAAACCTGGCGATTGCCACGGTATGTTCCCATAGCAGCCTCCAGATTTTTGACGGGGCAAGAAAAGAGGGTTTCAGGACAATAGGTATCTGCATAGGCAAGCCCCCTAAGTTTTATGACGCTTTTCCCAGGGCAAAACCTGATGAGTTTTTCAGCGTGAAAGATTACAAGGAAATCCTTACAAGAACAGATGAACTTGCAGCCAAAAACGCGATAATTATTCCCCACGGTTCTTTTGTTGAGTACCTTGGTGCTTCCAATTTCGTGAATTTGCGCCTTCCAACCTTCGGGAACAGGCATGTGCTTGAATGGGAATCAGACCGCGACAAGAGCAGGGAATGGCTTGAAGCCGCAGGGATCAAAATGCCCAGGCAGATTAAGAACCCGGAGGATATTGATTCCCCGATGATGGTAAAATACCACGGCGCAAAAGGCGGCATGGGCTTTTTTGTCGTTAAGAATTATTCGGATTTCAGGAATAGAATCAAACCTGATGAGAAATACACTATCCAGGAATTCGTTCTCGGTACACGCTATTACATGCATTATTATTATTCACCAATAACGACAGAAGGATACACGCTGAGCAAGGGGACGCTTAAACTCACAGGTATCGACAGGCGTGTTGAATCCAATGCAGATGAGATATTCAGGATTGGCTCACCGACAGAACTTGCAGAAGCTGGTATTTACCCGACATTTGTTGTGACCGGAAACCAGCCGCTTATAATCAGGGAATCGATTCTTCCGAGGATATTTGAAATGGGGGAAATGGTAGTAGAAAAATCCCTCGAACTGTTCGGCGGCATGATTGGTCCGTTCTGCCTTGAGACAGTGGTGACAGACCATCTTGAGTTGAAAGTATTTGAAATCTCAGCGCGGATTGTAGCTGGCACGAACCTTTTCATTTCAGGTTCACCGTACTCTGATTTAATCGAGGAGAACCTCTCAACCGGGCGGATTATTGCCCGTGAAATCAAGGAAGCAAGGAAGGTGAACAGGCTTTCTGAGGTAATATCTTGAAACCGCAAAAGAACGAATACGATGTAATAATCGTG
The DNA here is from genome assembly GCA_002839545.1 of Candidatus Methanoperedentaceae archaeon HGW-Methanoperedenaceae-1. Taxonomy (GTDB): domain Archaea; phylum Halobacteriota; class Methanosarcinia; order Methanosarcinales; family Methanoperedenaceae; genus Methanoperedens_A. The sequence goes on along the minus strand of PGYG01000011.1, from coordinate 16,334 downwards.
GGCGCAGGTCCTGCCGGCATGTTTGCAGCGCACGAACTTGCAGGTAAGATGGATGTGCTTATAGTTGACCAGGGACGCGATATTGATAAACGAAGCTGCAAGATGAAACAACGCAGCATCTGCACGCACTGCGACCCGTGCGATATCATGTGCGGTGTCGGTGGTGCGGGGACATTTTCCGACGGGACGCTGAACCTGCGACCAGATATTGGCGGCGACCTTGCAGAGCAGACCGGCGATGCGGATTATGCCTGGGAACTTGTTGGTTATGTGGATAAGGTATTCATGAAATATGGTGCGCCGGATTCACTTTTTATCCCGAAAGGCGGTGAGGTCGAGAAACTGAAACGCAACGCTGCTTCCGTTGGAGCAAGGTTTATCGAGATTACACAGCGCCATATGGGCTCTGATAATGCCCCGAAGGTTATCGGGAACTTTGAAAAAGACCTGAAAGAAAAGGGGATTGAGTTCCTTCTTAATACAAAAGTATCAGACCTTGTGATTAAAGAAGGTGTTTGCTCAGGTGTAATCCTGGATGACGGGGCTGAGCTAACCTCACGTTTTACAATAATGGCACCCGGACGTATCGGTGCTACATGGGTGGATGAGGTTGTAAATAAACACAAAATCGTGGCAAAGTACGGTCATATTGACGTAGGCGTCAGGGTTGAGGTTCCTGCAATTATAATGGACCCGATAACGAAAATCAACCGTGACCCAAAGTTCCATATCCAGACAAGGACGTATGATGATTTTGTCAGGACGTTCTGTACGAACGAGCATGGGTATGTTGTCAAGGAAGAGTACGAGGGTTTCATCGCAACAAACGGTCATTCCATGACAAACTCAGAATCAGATAATACTAATTTTGCATTCCTTGTGAGGATTGAGCTGACAGAACCCATCGAGAATACAGTACGCTACGGGCGCTCGATTGCAAAACTTGCGACAACGATAGGCGGGGGAAAACCAGTATTGCAGAGAATGGGTGACCTGCGGCGGGGAAGGCGCAGTACGGAAAAAAGGCTCATGCACAATTCCGTGATAAATACCCTTAAGGACGTGACGCCGGGGGATATTTCAATGGCGCTTCCGCACAGGATAGTGACTGATATCACGGAAGGTCTTGAGGTACTGAACCAGATTATTCCGGGTGTGGCTTCTGATTCCACATTACTGTATGCGCCTGAAATTAAGTTTTATTCTATGCAGGTTGATGTTGATACAAACATGGAATCTTCAGTCAGTAACCTGTTTGCGGCAGGGGACGGGGCCGGTCTTTCGCGGGATATTGTGAATGCGGCGGCGACAGGGATTATAGCGGGGCGGGGGATATTAAAGAAAAAATGAATTCAGTATATTTATATAATCTTCTAACGACTGAAATGTCGTGAGAAAACGCCTGGAAAATGAAATTGAAAAATGTTTACTTAGTTGTTTTTAAATGAAAAATAAATTATTCAACGATAAACGGAACCGGTACTTAATCCCGGGTTGCTGCCTGTTTATATTGATTATAATCATATTTTCCGGGATAAAAGCAAACCATGAAGTACAGGATGTTGTCCAGAAACAGTTCAATGAACAGCAATTGTTACAATCCAGACAAACAGCCAGCGGAATAATGGCATTCCTGAATGAAAGGACAATAATTATTGAAACGCTTGCAAGGCATTATCCTGACAATGAGCATTATCCGATGTTTGGTGAATTTATTAATGTTTACAATCAAACTACTGACATTTATTCAATACAATTCCTGGATGAGAGCGGTATTGTAACCATGGGCTACCCGGAAGAAAACACCCCGATTGGATACGACATTTACGAAACAAGGCGTGGAGACCCGGAAGCTGAATCTATCCTGGTTGATACTTTTGAAAGAGTGAAAAACAGTAAACAAACAGTTATCTCACGACCAATTATGTTATTGGAAGGTGAACTTGGGATCTTTATATGGGTGCCAGTATATAAAAATAATACTTTTGATGGTGTTATTCTGGCAATAATAAAAATCTCTGATATTTCAAACCGGCTTCTCCAACACAATTCTTCCAGGTTTATCTATATGATAGATGATAATGGGATGATTTTGTACGACTGTTCGGGGAGATACAATCCTGGTGAGAACTTTTTAAATAAATCAGGGCTGGGTAATCCCTTACTGCGTGAAATAATAACTAACCAGATTAATGGTAATCAGGGCACAGGTTATTATTTTGAAGACAATGCCGGCATTAAACGACTGGTGGCGTACTCTCCTGTAACATGGCGAAACCTGAATATATCGATAGCTGTAACCACCCCGGAATCAGAAGTAGATGAATTAATATCATCAGTATATAAGGAGCAGCTCAAATTTGTGGGAATATCGGTTGGATTTATTTTACTCGCAACTGTGTTGATTATTATCTTACTTTTCAGGTGGAATAAAGCGCTTGAAATTGAAGTGGCTGAAAAAACAGGTGAAATAAGGGAATCTAACAGGTTACTTCAAAAAGCAAACAAACGGTTATTGGAACTCGATAAAGCCAAATCAGATTTCTTATCAATGGTATCGCATGAGTTGAAAACACCGTTGACTGCCATGAGGCTTTCGGCTGAAATGTGTCTGGAAGATGAAATTGACATTAACCTCAGGAAAAAGCTGCATGAGAAACTTATAAGAAACATTGACCGCCTGGCAATGATGATTGATGACCTGCTGAATACTTCCCAGATTGAGTCGGGCAGGATGAAATATAATATGGAAATGGTTGACCTTGGTGAAATTATCAGTACTTCAATTGATATTATAAAAAACGAGTCTGATAAAAAAGAACTTACTATCGTCACTGATATTCCCGCTAATCTGGCGAAAATACCTGCTGATAAAGACAGGCTTGTCCAGGTGTTTGTGAATCTTCTGGGTAACGCAGTAAAGTTCAGCCAGCAAGATGGGAATGTGGAAATAAAAGCAGTTGAGTTTGAAAAATATGTCGAAGTACATGTTAAAGACAATGGTATCGGCATACCTGCGGATAAACTGGAATATATTTTTGATAAGTTTTACCAGGTTGACAGTACTTCATCCAGGTCGCATGGCGGCTCAGGGCTCGGGCTTTTCATTACAAAAAGCATCGTGGAAGAGCATGGCGGTTCTATCAACGTTGAAAGTATGCCGGGTAAGGGAAGCGTGTTTGCAGTGACGTTACCAAAAGAACCTGCGGTCATTCATTAATAAACCAGCCATACTCGTTTTATGCTCACAAGAACCCTGGTTCAGCTTACAAACCTTGCGCCCTTATCACTTGAACCGACCTGCTGGCGGTAACGGGAAAGATAACCCTTTGTGGCTTTTGGCGCAGGAGGTTTCCATGCTTTTTTCCTTTTATCAAGTTCAGCCCCAGGTATTTTCAGGTCAAGTTTCCTGTTGGGAATATCTATCTCGATTATATCCCCTTCCTGCACAAGAGCTATTGCTCCGCCTTCTGCTGCTTCAGGTGAAACATGACCTATGCACGGTCCGCGTGTGCCGCCTGAGAAACGCCCGTCAGTAATCAGCGCCACGGATTCGATAAGCCCCATACCTGCAATTGCTGCTGTGGGTGAGAGCATCTCGCGCATCCCTGGTCCGCCTTTTGGTCCTTCGTAGCGGATGACAACGCAGTCTCCTGATTTGATTTTGCCAGCCATGATTGCAGCCATTGAATCTTCTTCGCTGTCAAATACACGGGCAGGTCCTGAATGTTTCAGCATTTTCGGGCTTACTGCGCTCTGTTTTATGACCGAGCCCGAAGGTGCAAGACTGCCTTTCAGGACGGCGATGCCGCCTTCTGCATGCACCGGTGATTCGATGGTTGCGATTATTTCCCGGTTTGCGCGCGGGTTTATGATAATGTATTCATCAAGGTTGTCACCGATACTTTTTCCTGTTACGGTTATTGTGTCAAGGTTAAGTCGTGATGCGAGCCGTTTCATCATGGCAGGAACTCCGCCTGCGCGCTCAAAGTCAATAAGGAACCTGTTACCTCCTGGGCGCAGGTTTATGAGATGGGGTGTTTCCCGGCTTATTTCGTCAAACCTTTCAAGCGGCAGGTCAAGTCCGTATTCCGCTGCTATTGCAGGAAGGTGAAGGGCTGTATTTGAGCTTCCGCCGATTGCCATGTCAAGGATTATCGCGTTATCAAGCGACTTTTCATTTATAATCTTGCGCGCAGTAATACCTTTTTCCACAAGTTCCATTATTTTAATGCCTGACTGCTTTGCTATTCTTGTTTTTTTGGCATCGACTGCATGTGCTGTCCCGCATCCGGGAAGGCTCATTCCGAGTGCTTCTGTTACGCATGCCATTGTATTGGCTGTGAACAAACCGGCACATGAACCCGCGCCGCAGCATGAGCAGTCCTCAAGGTTCTTGAGGTCCTGGTCAGTAATTTTACCGTTCTGGCGCTCGCCGACTGCTTCGAATAGTGATATGACGTCACGCTGTTCGTCTCCCACGATTCCAGGCATCATCGGACCGCCTGTTACAACAATTGTCGGGATGTCAAGCCGTCCTGCTGCCATGAGGTGTCCGGGTACGATTTTATCGCATGTGGGTATCATGACCATGCCGTCAAACTGGTGCGCATCGACCATGAGTTCGATGCTGTCTGCTATAATTTCCCTGCTGGGAAGTGAGTTTTTCATGCCGGTGTGCCCCATAGCGATGCCGTCGCAAATGCCTATGGTGTTGAACTCGAACGGGACGCCGCCTGCCATCCTGATTCCTGCTTTTACTGCTTCTGAGAGCTTGTCAAGATGGATGTGACCTGGAATTATTTCGTTCCATGAATTGACCACGCCTATGAACGGGCGGGACATTTCTTCGTCTATCAGCCCGACTGCTTTGAGTAGTGACCTGTGCGGGGCGCGCTCAAGTCCTTTTTTGATGTTGTCGCTTCTCATGGTATCCAATTGTTAGATGGGCTTAATTATTTTAAAGATTACGATGGGGGAGAGGAAATGAACCTTGATTCCAACCGCCCTTTAAGAATAAATCACAAAAATAGTCCCTTATCTCAACCCCACTTTTCCCACATCACAATCTCATCAAGGCTTTTCCGCGATTTTGGACGTGAAACATCAGCAGGATAGCCCAGAGCAAGAAGCGAAACCACCCTCACTCCCTCTGGAATACACAGTATTTTCTTAACCCTGTCCTCATCGAATGCGCCTATCCAGCAGGTGCCAAGCCCCTCCCCCACAGCCTGCAAGGTCATGTGGTCAACAGCGATAGCCGTGTCAATCGGATACGCCAGCTGACCGCACATCATCACATAGTCAGTATCAACAGCAGCACAGGCAGCAATAACCACTGGCGCCTCTGCTATGAATTTCTGGTTCTTGGCAGCCACCGAGAGTAATTTTCGCGTCTGTGCATCCTTTACCACCACAAACCGCCGCTCCTGCCTGTTAGAAGCAGAAGGCGAAAGCCTGCCTGCTTCCAGAACCCGCAGCAGTTTATCCTCTTCAACCTCACGCGGCTCGTATGCCCGGACACTCCGTCTTTTTTGGATTGCTTCGATCACTTCCATTATACCACCTAAAACCACTTATCCAGCGTCTGCTGCCCTGAATCAGAAGCATCAAGCAGGCGCTCAACTGCCTTTGATACACGGGCTTCTGAAAAATCGTGCCCTTTACACAGGAACTCCATAATAGCACCAGAGTCAGGTTGTTTCCACTTCACCTCATAATCAGGCGTCACCGCAGGGTTCAGGAACAGTTCCCTGATTTCCTGCATGTGCTTTATACCAGTATCCAGCTCACTGAGCGCACCCTCAATACTGCCGTGCTTCTTAACCAGCTTAAGCGCTTTTTTAGGTCCGATTCCCTTAATCCCCTGATTAAAATCCGTCCCCACAAGAAGCGCAATATCAACAAGCTGCTCCCTTGATAATCCGAGTCTGGAAAGCCCGCCCTCAAGCTCGATTATCTCAGGTTTCACATCGACATAAATGCTTTTCCCGGGAAGTTTACGCTTTCCGGTTACGGCAAGGTTCCTGACAACAACAGGCGAACCAAGAAGAAGAGCATCATAATCCTGCGAACCGACTGCATAGGCGTCACCATTCTGTACCATAAACGTTGCCTGCGCCTCACCCTCAGACGGTGCCTGCACAACAGGAATTCCCATAAAACCAAGAAGGGTCTTGGCATCCTCAACCATAGCCCCGCCAAGACGGGAAGATGCCTGTGCGTGCTTGAAAGCATCCGCGTCTTCTGCGCCCTCAGCTACTGCCATTTCCCACTTTTTAGCCGCATCAGTTCGTGTTTTTTTCCGTCCCTCAATGGTCTGTTTTTTCAATTCCGGTGGTTTCCCGTCAAATACGAACACGGGTTTAATACCAGCCTCAACAAGGTTCGTAGTCCTGTATAAAATACCTGACAGATGTGATGTCACCTCACCGCGCGCATCCTTAAGCGGCGTACCGTCACGCTGGCGGATTATACTCAAAAACTGGTACAGCGTATTGTAAGCATCAATGGCAATAACCTTGCCATTCAGTTCGGAAAGCTCTATTTCTGTTCTCTCAAAAAGGTCGCCGAGGTCAACACCCATGGTTGTGCCCCTGGTTAAATCTCGTTACCCAGTCTGACATCAATAACCGAATCATCATCTGCTTCTAAACCTTTGACTTTCAGGAGATTGCCTTTGAAATTAATTAATTCAGCTAATGATACCTTTACCTGGTGTTCGTCTTTTACCTTCCTGTTTTTATGTACTATCAAAAGGTTCGTGCCGTTCTCGAACTTTCCCATAATATTACATAGAACTTTCTCAAAATCAGAATAAATTAACACATCAGATACCCCCGAACCTGTTTTTTTGATGATACCGATGGGTTGTATATTTAAATTCAAGTCAATACCTCGAAAAATAAAATTATTTCCTATCCATAGAAGATATTACCCCATTTAGTACAAACCCATTCATATCCTTTTCGTATTGAATTAGTTTAGTTCAGGACACTAAATAGAGGTTTATACTGGGTATTTTTCGTTTTTCTGGATTATTATTATGGTATTTGTTATTATAACTTGTTAAGAGCGGTTATTCCTGAGATTACTGCATTTGCAGAGTTATCCATGGATTTTTTCTCGTTTGCTTCAAGTTTTAGTTCGATTACTTTTGCGATACCTTCCCGCCCGAGTTTTGCCGGAACTCCGAGGTAAATATCGCTGTAACCGTATTCGCCATTCAGGTAAGCGCATACAGGCATAATCCGCCCTGTGTTTTTGAGGACGGCTTCAACCATGTTTGTTACGGAAGCAGACGGCGCATAGAAGGCGCTTCCTGTTTTCAGGAGATTGACAATCTCAGCCCCTCCGTTTATCGTCCTGTCCACAAGGCGCTGGATTGTGGAGCCAGGCATGAGTTCGGTAATCGGGACGCCTGAAACCGTTGTGAACCTCGGGAGCGGTACCATTGTATCGCCGTGCCCGCCAAGTACCATTGCGTTTATGTCACGCACAGAGCAGCCAAGTTCCATGGCTATGAATGCTGCAAACCTGCCTGAATCAAGGACACCGCTCATGCCGAATACACGGTTTGGTTCAAAGCCTGTTGTTTTCAGGGAAACGTAAGTCATTATGTCAAGGGGATTTGTGACAGTGATAATCACGGAATCGGGAGCGTATTTTGCGATATTTTGCGATACGTCCCTGATGATGTTGGAATTTATCCTCAGGAGGTCGTCACGGGTCATGCCTGGTTTGCGTGCTATTCCTGCGGTTATGACAACGACATCCGAGCCTTCGATGTCTTTGTAATCGTTTGTTCCGATGATGTTGGAATCGTATCCCATCAGTTGACCTGCCTCCATGAGGTCAAGGGCTTTTCCCTGCGGCATTCCTTCAACGATGTCAGTGAGTACTACGTCTCCGAGTTCTTTTTCTGCTATCCTCTGGGCTGTTGTTGCGCCGACAGCTCCTGCGCCGATAACTGTGATTTTTGGCATTTTTGTTCACCTGTGTTTTTGCTTATGAGGGATTTAAAGTATGTAATGGTTGCGAATATTATTCCAATAAAGTTTACCCAATATTTATATGCCTCCCAATCAATTAAATCCACATGCGATTTGCCCTGAAAGTAGCATACATCGGCACTGATTTCCACGGCTTCCAGGTACAGCCAGCAGTCAGTACAGTCGAGGGTGAGGTACTGAGAGCACTTGCGGAACTGGACATCATCAGCAACCGCCACGAAGCAAACTACATTTCAGCAGGAAGGACAGACCGGGGCGTCCACGCTCTTGGTCAGGTCATAGCATTTGATACTGACAATCCAGACATGGTAATGCCAAGAGCCATAAACAGCAAGCTTCCGGCAGCCATATGGACATATGCAAAAGCAGAGGTTCCATACGATTTTGACCCGAGGCGCGACCCTCTCGGCAGGGAATACAGGTACATCATGCCAGGGAAATACAACATATCCCTGCTCAGGAAAGCCTCCCGCATCCTGAAAGGATGGCATGATTTTACTAATTTCAGCACCCGTGACGAAGACAGGACAAACATGTGCAATATCGAAAAAATAGAAGTGCGCGTTGAAGGGGATTTCACGATAATTGATATACGGGCAAACTATTTCCTGTGGCACATGGTGAGGAAAATAGCAACCGCATTGAAAATGGTTGGCGGCGGGGCAAGGGACATGGCATGGCTTGAACAGATGCTGAACCCCCTGGAATTCAGCGAGGGGCTGGCGCCTGCACCTGCACATGGCTTGATTTTCAAGAAAGTGGAGTATGAAAATATCTGCTGGGTTGAGGATACATACGCCATCAAATCCATAAAAGAAAACATCGGGGAGATGTTTTTATGGTACGGCGTAATGGCTGAAACGTTAAAAGACTTAAAAACCGGCATGGAACCCTGATATGCTGCTTGCATTTGAACTATCAGGCGAGCACAGGACGCTCCCTGAATCAGAGGTTGTTGCGTGCCTTGAGTCGGAAAATGCTGGTTTCAGGGTACACCTTTCACTTGACGGTTGTCTTGTTATCGACCTTCAGGACGGCAGTGACAGGATTGTTAACATCCTCGCGGAAAGGCTTTCAATGACCCATAATATCATGAGGGTCATGGAAATCGGGGGGCAGGACGAAAATGATATACTGGATATGGTGGAAAAATGCGGGTTTGACCCTGACGGGACATACAGCATAAGGGTTAGACGCATTAAAGAATATTCCAGTATAAGTACGGAATTGATGGAGCAGAAAATTGGCGGGATTTATTTCAGGAGAGGGTGCAGGGCTGATTTAAAAAACCCGCAGACACGTTTCAGGCTGCTGCTTACAGAAGATAAAAGCATCTTCGGGTATATCGCGGGCTCCATTAACCGGAGCGCATTTGAAGCGCGGAAGCCGCATTGCAAACCATTCTTTTATCCCGGCGTTCTTATGCCGCGTGTCGCCCGCGCACTTGTAAACATATCAAAACCCGGAAAATACCTGCTTGACCCTTTCTGCGGGACGGCGGGGGTTCTGGTAGAGGCAGGTCTTATGGGTATAAACGTAATCGGAGGAGATGTCCAGCGCAAACTCCTGCTTGGCGCTAAAATGAATCTTGAGCATTATATTACGGATTTTTCCCTTATGTACCAGGACGCATGCCGTTTATCCCTGAAGGACGAGAGTATTGATTCCGTGGTCACTGACCCGCCATACGGCAGGTCTGCATTAATCGAGGCAGTCTCAATCGAGCATTTGCTTGAGGAATCGTTAAAAGAGATATACCGGGTGTTGAAAACTGGAAAACGTGCGATATTTATCAGCCAGCGCCCTGTGGAAGATGTTATCAAACATACGGGTTTCAGGATTGCGCAAATGCATTTGCAGAGGGTGCATAAAAGCCTGACGAGGCATATCTACGTACTTGAGAAATAACCGGTTATTTTTTATCCACAGCAATAATTACGTTGGCGCGTCCTTTTTTAATTTTCGTGACAAGCCCCCTGTTCTCAAGGTCTGTAATCATAAGGCTTACTTTTGCTTCAGAACAGGTTAGTTTTTTCCGAAGCTCTTTCTGGTTCACGCGCCCGCCCATACTATGTATCAAACCAAGAAGTTCGCGCAGGTCGGCAGGGAGTTCACTGCCTGTAATTCCGGGTTCAGGCGTTGATACGTGCATTGGCGCTTCGTTTACTGCTGCTTTTATGGGTGATTTTTTCTTACTGTGCCAGTACCATACAGCCATTGTGAGAAACAGCAGCAACCCCATAACCACAAGGTAACTGCCAAGTTTAGTCTCATTATTTAAATCGACATCAGTTAAGTTAATATCGCCAAGGAACTCATCTTCCATACCAGTCGGCGGGAACAACAGGATGTCTATTGTAAAATCCCCTCCACTGTCTATAAGTATCTCTTCCTCTGCCGAATATTCAAGAACATTACTGCGGTAATATTTTGCTGTTACCAGGTAGCTTCCTGGTTGAAGGTCAAACGAGTATGTGCCGTCTGTTGCGACTTTTGACTGGGAAGGAGTGGAATTTACCTCAACTATCACGTTTTTCAGGGGCTTTTCAAAATCAGACCATGAGTAAACCGTACCATGGACTGTTGCTGCAAGTGCCCCTGGAATAAGACCGAAAATTAATAAAATTGTTATGAATAACAGCTTTTTCGAATGCACATGCTTTAATCTTGAAAATAAGTATATATAGTTTATTGTAAAGTTAAAAAAGCGCCCAGAATTGCCTATAAAGTATTATAAAGCTTTAAAAAACTTCAAATTTTTACGATATAAAAGTATGCTTATTTATTCGGGTGTAGAAGTAGTCATCAGGCAATCGCCTGAGGATAAAGGCAGGCGGTGTGCAGGAGGCTATGAAATGGTAAAAAATGAAACGATAAACATGAACTGGCTCAGTATTTTTAAATCACTGGTTGCAGTGATGTTCGTATTGAGTCTATTCTCTGGTATAGCGGCTGCTGACAGCCCCAGGGAAAAATACCAGGAAACGAAAGAAAAATACCAGGTATCTAAAGATAAATACAATAATGCCAGGGACAAATTCAAGGATGCGGAGAAGAACTTCAAGGATGCAAGGCAAAAGTTCAGTAAGTCAAAAGACAAAGCGTCAAGGGATGAACTGAAAGCCAGGACAGGCGATTACCTTGAAAGGGCAATTGACCAGATGATTTCCCATCTTGAAGTACTGAAAAACAAGGTAGAAAGTTCGGAAAATAATGTCCTGCCATTCGATGCGGCAGCAAATATTGATACACATATAGCTGCGCTTGAAGAAATAAGAACTAAAGTCCAGCAGGCGCAAACCGCCCCTGAAGTTGTAGAGGCTGCTCGCGAGTTGAAAGAGCAGTGGGAAACGATAAGACTGGAAACCAGATACGCCTCAGGTATCCTGATAACTAACAAAATTGATACTTTCATGGCAAAATCCGATAATGTCTCGGAGAGGATGGATGCGGTAATCCAGACGCTGAAAGATGATGGAAAAGATACGGCAAAACTTGAAAAGGCTGCTGAACGTTTCAATAAACAGATTGATGAGGCAAGAGAAAACCAGCAGGAAGTCCTTGACCTCTATTCAAACCACGATGGTTTCGATGCTGACGGTATGGTAACGGATACCAAAGCTGCGCAGTCGTTCCTCAAAGATGCAGAGCATTTGCAAAAGGATACGAATAAGAAACTGAAAGCTGCCAGTAAGGAGGTGCGCGAGTTTTTCAGGGAAGCACAGAAACATAACAATAAACGCACAGTAATGAGCGGAAACGGTACCCTTGAAGCAAGCGGAAACGGCAGGGCGGTAATACGAGGCAATGTAACTATTACATTATCTGCTGTAAACGGAACAATGATTGTTTCAAATAACAGCGAGGTTACTACCGACGGTACAGGTACAAGAGAAGAACTCGGCAACGGGAATGTCAAATACGAAGGATTTGGCTCTGCGACAATTTCAGGCAACAGCATAACTGTTGAGATTTCAGGCAACGGCATTGAACTGACTGCCACAGGCACAGGTTCAGCAGTTCTTAACGGAAACGGCACATACAAAACAGAAGGTAGTTTCGGAACAGGCGGCGAATGGAAGCAGGAGGATTAAAAAATGAAGGTAGTTTATATCCTTATTGTGCTTCTGGTTGCAGCTTCTGCACTGGGTTGTGTGGATAAGAAAAGCCCGGAATCAACTGCATCTACGGATTCCGGTCAGCAGGATGCGGTTTCATCCGGCACTTCGGAACAAACAGACGAATTCGGGATTGAAAGTGACCTGGAAACGCTTGATTCGATGTTCAACGACACTGAGATGGACATATCCTTTGAGGTAAGCGCTGATGCGTTTACCTGATTTTTCTTTTTTTCAGGTTTTTACATTTTCTCCATAAAGATTAAGGCAAAACATGCATAGTTAATTGTATGCGAATTCTTGCCCACATCTGCTGTGCGCCATGTTTCACGTATCCCCATAAACAATTAGAAGAAGCGGGACATGACGTTACCGGTTTTTTCTATAATCCAAATATACATCCGTATATTGAATACAAAAATCGGCTGACGGCACTTGAAAAATACGCTGAGATTAAAGGAGTGAAAATAATCTATAAAGACGTTTACGAGCTTGAAAAATACCTGAGAGGCGCGCTGGAATCAGAAGACAGGTGTGGGTTTTGCTATAATATACGGCTTGAAGATACGGCAAAAGCCGCAAGTTCATTGGGATTTGACGCTTTCACAACCACGCTTCTTATTTCGCCGTACCAGAAACATGAATTGCTCAGGGAAGTCGGTGAAAAAACGGCTGATGAATACGGTATTGAGTTCTATTACGAGGATTTCAGGAAAGGATATCAGGAATCACGTGATATTTCAAGGGGGCTTGAACTTTACATGCAAAAATACTGCGGATGTATTTTCAGCGAGAAAGAGCGGTACCTTAAGCAGAAAAATCCCTGATGACTTTTTCCTTGAATTCGCTGAACCTGTCCTCAAGTATTGCCTGCCTTGCACCTTTTACTATTGACTGGATAAAGTACAGGTTATGGATTGACGCAAGCCGAAGAGCCAGAAGTTCGGATTCACGGAACAGGTGGTAAAGATAGGCTCTCGTATAGTTCTTACAGGTGTAGCACCCGCAATTCCCGTCAACCGGATTGAAATCTCCGGCAAATTTTCGCTTTGCAGTGTCGATGTTTCCATTTGAGGTCATAAGTGTCTGGTGCCTGGCGTTTCGCGTGGGAAAAGCGCTGTCAAATATGTCAATCCCCATCTCAATAGATTTTAGCAGTTCAACAGGCGAGCCGACACCCATAAGGTAGCGCGGTTTATCTTCTGGAACAAGCGGGATGCTGTGACGTAACACTTCATTCATTACTTCTTTTGGCTCACCGATGGATAATCCCCCTATTCCGTAACCGTCAAAATCCATGGCAATTAATTCTTCGGCACATTTTTTCCGAAGGTCAGGAAACGTCCCGCCCTGTAGAATCGCAAAGGAAAGCTGCCCCTCATTCTTTTCCACGGTCTGGGACATTTGCGCCCATTTAAGTGTCCGCTTTACAGACGCCTCAACAGCGCTGTACTCGCTCCCGTAAGCAGGACATTCATCGAGAATCATTGCAACATCGCTTCCCAGGATTTTCTGTAACTCCATGCAAAGCTGCGGCGAGTATGAGTATTTCTTCCCGTCACGCGGATTCTTGTAACTAATACCCTCGTCCGTAATCTTGAAAGGAAAGTCTTTACGAATCATCTGGAAACCCCCGCTGTCAGTAAATATCCCCCCGTCCCAGTTCATGAACTTGTGAAGCCCCCCTGCTTCCCTGATAATATCCATTCCAGGCGCAAGGAAAAGATGGAATGCATTGCTGATAAGAACCTGGGTTCCCATACCGTACAGTTCCTCAGGCACGAGTGTCTTCACGGTTCCTTTTGTGGCAACAGGCATGAATGCAGGGGTCTCGATTATCCCGTGGTTTGTTTTAAGAAGCCCTGCCCTTGCATCTGTTTTCCTGTCTTTGTGTATCAGTTCGTACATAAATTACCTGAAAATTAGCATTGCATCCCCGAAGCTGTAGAACCTGTATGAGTTCGCTATTGCTTCATTATAGGCTGCTGCTATCCGTTCTTTACCTGCAAATGCGCTTATTAGCATTAAAAGCGTGGATTTTGGCAGGTGGAAGTTCGTGATGATGGCGTCTATCCCTGATTTGAATTTGTAAGGGGGATGGATGAAAAGGGTGCTTGAGGTCTGCGCCGGCATAATTTTCCAATCCACACATGAGCTTTCAAGAGCTTTCACTGTTGTCGTGCCGCAGACGATGGTTTTTCCCTGTGTTTCATTGATACGTTTTGCGTTTTCTTCTGTTATGGAATAAAATTCAGGCTCCATTATATGCTGCTCTATCTCGTCAGTTTTTACTGGCATGAAAGTCCCGATGCCGACATGAAGCGTAACATATGCAATATTTACTCCTTTATCCCTTATCCTGCCAAGCAGTTTTTCCGTAAAATGAAGCCCTGCCGTGGGCGCTGCAATCGAGCCTTTTTCCTTTGAATACACTGTTTGGTAGCGGTTTTTGTCGTCCAGTTTTTCCTTGATATAAGGCGGAAGCGGCGCCTCGCCTATTTTTTCAAGAATGTCTTCAAGGTTCCCGCTGCATTTAAAATCCAGAAGGTATTTTCCAGTGCCTGTGTTTTTCCTGACCTCAAGCACCTCTGCCTCAAGCTCTCCGAAATGGAGTTTTGTGCCTTCCCTGATGTGCTTTCCCTGGACAAGGCATTCATATCCTGCGCCGTTTTTTGAAACGACAAGCGCCTCCACGCGCCCGCCCGTGCTTTTATTTCCTGTAAGTTTTGCAGGAACTACTTTTGACTGGTTGAGTACAAGGGTATCCCCTTTTTCAAAATAATCGGTAATATCAAAAAAATGCCTGTGGCTGATTCCCTCACCAAGCACCATTAACCTTGATGAATCCCTCGGCTCAATGGGTGTTTGTGCTATGAGTTCATCAGGTAGATGATAATCAAAATCAGTTAGTTTCATCTGGAGCTTAGTTAACATGTCGGCTTAAGTAATTTTTCTCAGGACATTGTTGGTGCAATCCAGTTAGATGGTTATTTAAATTTTACTAAAATTAAACTGTAGTTCAGGATTTCCCATACTAAACTTAAACTATAGTTTAATTTTAGTACACATATCATGTTTTTATAAGAAGCCCGTCACCCTGTTTTTTATTGAAAAATTGTGCCGCACTACCACGATTCACTGCAATTTCAAGATAACTGTGGCTTCCTATCAGGGCAAGCGGTTCGCCTTCTCCTGATAAACCGTATGAACTCTGGAATACAATCCTTTCATTCCATATATCAAGCACGTCACCCGGTCTGTAATCCACGATTTCAGAATGGATATTTGTGATTATGTTCCCAAACGTGTCGATAAAAATAATACTGCCTTCAATGGAATCTTTGAATCTCCGTGCCTTTCCGAAATCAAGAGCAACAAAGTCTTTTATCTGCCCCCCGACATTTTCAATTTCAAATCCTTTCGAGATATGCGCGCCAGCCGGTGCGAAAATGTCGCGTCCGTGGAATGTTGCCGAAACATCTGCATCACGATAAAGTATTTTGTTTGTAATCTCGAAAACCTGGAAATCCCCTATGCTTCCTGCGGCAGGAATAAGAAGACCGTTATCTGGACCGATAAAATAATGAATCACATTATTTTTTGATTCGGCGCGGATTGCTATGGCGCGCCTTTTTGTACCAACACCAGGGTCAACCACTGCAATATGCACTGTTCCTGGCGGGAAATACTTTGCAGATGCCGCGAGCATGAACGCGCCTGCCAATACGTCCTGCGCAGGAATTGAATGTGAAATATCAACAATATTGGCATCAGGAGCTATGCCAAGGATTACGCCTTTCATGGAAGCGGGATACAGGTCGCCAAAATCAGAAAGCAGTGTTATAACCATAGCCCGCACCATCTGCAAACATTTAATACGCTGCCAGACTATAAAACCCGCTGTCGTACCCGTGGACTCGTGGGGTAGCCAGGATATCCTGGCGGGCTTCGAACCCGCTGACCCGCGTTCGAATCGCGGCGAGTCCGTTCATTTTTACCAGTGTATCGGTTTTACCAGAATTTCCACCAGGGTTTTTTCCCGCCCATCCCGACAGGTCCGGTTTTCAGGTATTTCTCAGGTTCCTTCTCGAAGGCTTTCCTGCAGCCGGGAGCGCAGAAATAATACATCTGTCCCTTGTACTCTGTTGTGTATTCTGCTGTCTTTTCATCAACTGTCATTCCGCAAATCGGGTCTATTGCCATA
>PGYG01000010.1 GCA_002839545.1 Candidatus Methanoperedentaceae archaeon HGW-Methanoperedenaceae-1 | reverse complement strand
TGAAATACCTTGATTTCAAGCCTTTCCTTGAAGAATATGACCGGATGCGAAAACAGAGGCTGCTTCAATGATTGACCGGGAAATGATTTCAGCCAAGTTCGATATAATTGAAAAAGACCTTGAATTTCTCAAAGAGTTCAATAAAATGGATGATGCTGATTTCCTTAACAGCTATAAAAATATACAATCTGCGAAATATTCACTTTTGGAGATTATAGAAGCCTGCATTGATATAGCGTATCATATTGTTGCAGCAAAAGGGTTGGGAAGGGCTGAAGATTACAGGGAAATCTTTTCCATTCTCGGCAAACGGGGAATCCTTGACCAAAAGCTCGCATCAAGGCTTGGTGATGTGGCAGGTTTCAGGAACCTGCTTGTCCACAGGTACGGCGAAATCGACAATCTGCGCGTTCTTGAAATCATTAACTCCGAGCTTGGAGATGTCTTGGAATTTGAACAGGCAGTTCTGCAATATCTCGAAAAGGAGTGAAAGGCAAAAATGCCTTCAAGCGTTTTTACCTGATTCTTAATACCTACTCCACAAAAGGACTTTCGTACTTCAATATCACTTTAGCAACTTCAGGACGCATCAGGTCGGATGTGGGCGGAGTTCCGGCTTCCAGCATCTGCCTCATCTTTGTTCCGCTGAAATTGATTCTTTCCTCCTCATGCGGACAGACCTTATCATTGGTTATACCGCCGCATTTCGGACAGAAGAAAAACTCCCTGAAAAACATGGGCTCAATTCCAAGGTCAGGAAACTCCTTAAAAATATCATGCGCCGCAAACGGGGCATAATAACTCCCGACACCTGCATGGTCTCTTCCTACAAGGAAATGCGTGCATCCGTAGTTCTTCCTGACGATTGCATGGAATATTGCTTCCCTCGGACCTGCATAGCGCATCTCTGTCTGGAATATGCCAAGCACAACCCTGTCCTTTGGATAGTACTCGTCAATCAGCACCTCGTAGCTGTCAAGGATAACATCATCCCTGAAATCGCCTTTTTTCTTCTTGCCGATAACAGGATTGATGAACAATCCGTCAACCATGGTCAATCCTGCTTTTTGCAGGTACTCATGACCAAGATGAGCCACGTTGCGTGTCTGGAAACCCACGACCTTTTCCCAGCCCTTTTCCTTAAACAGGCTGCGCGTTTCTGCTGGTTTCATGGCATACTTGTAATAAGGCGTTTCGGACTCATTTACAAGGCTTATCCTTCCGCCAAGAAGAATATCATTCATGGAATACGTCTTTGCAACGCCGGGATGTGCTTCATCGTTTGTCCCGAAAACCTGCTCGGCATGTTTCCTTTTATCAAAACCGAATTTTTCATCGACTTCCATCAATGCCACAACATGCTCGCCGTTTTTCAGGAGGAGCTCATCCCCTTCCTTTATATCGTTATTATCTACATCAAGAACAATCGGAAGTGTCCATGGAGTGCCGTTTGCCATCCTTTTATTATACAGGATACTCTCATAATCCTCGCGGCAGTTAAAACCCTCAAGCGGACTGAATAAACCGCTTGCTATGTTTTCAACATCTTTCATCAGGTCAATGGATACTTGAACACTCTGGTATTCAGAAGCCTGTTCAATGATTTTATTACGTTTTGCTTCAGTTAATTCCCTGTTGATTAACTTTCCGCCATGTGGTTTAATCTGTGTCATTATTTTCCCAGCTTTCTGGCTCAAACGTCATGTTATCTAATAATTGTTTGTGATGGGGCAAATAGGAAATACACTACTATTTTAAAGAATATTTCCTGTGCTAATAGAAAATGTCTGCACCACCATATTATACTAATTTTATAACAGTTTCCAAAAAAGCATTTATGTTTTTATTTGTTCAGGCGAGAAACCTTTCTGGATAAGTACGTCTTTCATCCTGTTTTTATGATTTCCCTGAAGCTCAATAGTATTCTCTTTTACTGTTCCGCCGCAAGCGAATTTCGATTTCAGGTATGTTGACAGCTCATGCAAGTCAATCTCACCCGGGTCAAGTCCCTCAATTACAGTTACTTCTTTCCTGTATTTTCGCCTGTCTATCTTTACAGTAATTCTCTGCTGTTCCTTTGCCACTTCTTCGCATATGCAAAGTTCCTGTGGCAAACCGCAGACCGTACACATTTCTGAACTCATTATTGGTTTATTTCCTCCATTCTTATATTACTAATAAATAGTATATAGCTTCTTGATGCTTCCCGTATTAAAATATAATGGTGTGGTAATAGCGGACAAGGTTGAGTATGCAAAAACCATTATTAGCCAGACGCTGGGTTTGATGTTCCGGAAAAGTATCGAACCTTATTTTGCAAAGATATTCATATTGAAAAAACCCGCTTCAGTCAATATACACATGTTTTTTGTATTTTTCCCGCTGGACGTTATATTCCTTGACCCTGATAAAAACATTTCAGGATGCGCCCGATTAGCTCCGTGGACTGGATATAAGGGCATGAAGAACGTTAAGTACGTCATTGAAATGAAGGAAGGCACTATAGAAAGGTATAATCTCACATCCGGCAGACATATGGAATTCGAAGACATTTAAAAGGGTAATATGCTATCAGGAAAATTAATTGAAGATGTTGTAGTAACAGAAAGGCAGGGAATCGAGGAACTATATAACAAAAGTTTCTACGGGCGCCCGAAAGGTGAGACTCTTGAGATTTCCCTTACAGAAGCTGCCTATCTAATCTACGTGAATAAGATAACTGTCGAATATAATGGGAGCCAGCTTGATTTTAAAGAGTTTTTCCTGAAAGCATCGTCCAGTGTCCAGAATTTTGAATTGCTGTACATTGTTTACAAGGATTTGAGGGAGCGCGGTTATTATATCCAGCCGTCTGTAACAGGATTCAGGGTCTATCCCCGCGGAGGACGTCCGGGTAAAACACCTGCGGAATATTTCATGTATGTTATCTCAGAAAGAACCCCGCTTTTGCTCACCGAGCTAAAGAAAAATCTTGATACGGTTGATAACCTGAAAAAACGCCTTGTTCTTGCCATAGTTGATGAGGAAAGTGACATAACATACTATGACGTTAAAAAAACAACTCCTTCAGGTTCATACAAACACGAGTGGAAAAAGCCCCTGGCAACTGCAAGCCTGCTTGAGGACAGGGTTATGATGTGGGAGCCTGAAGCATCTGCCATGCTCTATAATGATGGGTTTTTCGGGAAATATATTAGCGAAGGGCATCTCCAGCTATCACTTGTCGAATCAGGTTACCTGTTGAATAAAGGTATCCTGAATATCGAGAAACAGGGAATTGGAAACCTTGACTTTAACGCGTTTGCAGGATTGGCTTCTGGAATCGAATCTGATTTCATGACAAAATCCAGGGCTTACGAAGCACTCAGGGATAACGGGATTGTCCCGAAAACAGGGTTTAAGTTCGGGGCGCATTTCAGGGTCTATAAGAACTTCGAAACCATATCAACGATAAGCCACTCGGATTATCTTGTCCATGCAATAGAGCACGACCATGTTTTTTCATTACAGCAGCTTTCCCGCGCTGTACGGCTTGCAAACAGTGTGAGAAAAGAGATGATTTATGCAGCCGTGGAGCCACAGGTTTATTTTATGGTTATAGGCAGGATAAGGCTGTAAGGCAGGATTTTACCAAAAACCCACCCCGCGTCTTTAATTGTGGGTTTTCCGTGTTACAACTTTTTCAAGTTTTTTTGCCCACATATCTTCTACCTGTGTATATTCACACTCAAGATAATGTGCCACTGCCTTGGATAATGCATCCTTTGTGCTGCTCTCCCCGGTTTTTTTCTTTAAAGCTTCAATGTCCTCAACAGTCAGGACAGTTTGCGTGTGCATGATTTTTGCCATTTTCTTACTCCTTTTTATTGTGATTGGTCTCAAATAATGTAACTAATAACATCAACAAAAATCATTATCATAATTATGGTATTTAAACGTTGTGACTTATAATTATGCAGCCTTTTTATCGGCTGCATAATGCGCCCTGTACACAAGACAGGCATTCCTGTTTTGATTATTCAGCTTTTCTTCCTGGTAAGAACTGATACGATAAGCGCAAGCAACAAAAGCGGCGCAGCAAAACCCGGGGATTTTTCATTGCCGCTTGTTCCGGCAGTTTCTTCAACCTGGTTTTTTCCTGCATTTGACAGGACTTCTTCCGCTTTGTTCAGTTCATCGTTTGCATATCCGACATATTCAAGAGCAAGGGAATTATCTTTCTTCCAGAATTCCCCGAGTCCCTGGTTGTTGTTGTAGTTATTTGCGTTATCAAGATAGATTTCTGCATTTGAAACATCAAGTCCCTGTTTTTTTGCTTCATCAATGCGGGTTGATAAATCATTTATTTTCTCATCTGTTTCAACAATTTTTTTCAAAACATCTGAAACAGACGCTTTTATGCTGATTGTATCACCGAATGCAAGTTTATCAGGAGACCATGTGGGAACAATAATGTTATTCTGGAAGAGTATCCTGAACGGTTTCGGTGTGACAGAGGTAACTTCAACGCCTTCCGGGAGGAAAAACTGTGCCCTTAAATCAGCATCTCCAGGAACAGCCATCTGGCTGCTTTTACCTGAAATAATAGACTGCGGCACTCCAACTGGTATGTCAATTGAATAATCCTCTCCTTCTTTAATTGCCCATTTATCGACTTTGAAACCAACACGTCCGTTCCACTTGCCCCCCACATCAATTGACCTGTTGAATTCCAGTGTTATCCTGACACCGCCGGGAATTGTTTCTTGTGTTACAACCTGACCTGTAAAACTTGATGTATGGTCAAAATCATAAATCATCGTAACACCTGATGCCGGAATAACGAATGAAAAACCATCAAGTGGTAAAGAGCCGTCATTGCGTATCTCTATCTGGATTACCTCTTCTATAATCCCGTCATCATGCATTGTTACATTCAAAACCCATCTGTTAATTGAAACATCGCCTGCGGAAGCAGGAAATGCTGTCAATAGTAATATCAGGAAATATACAATAATCTTCTTCGCAACCATATTATCACATTTTCCTTAGAACATTCATAACTAATATCCTTTGCGCATTATTATTAGCAGTGCCCTATGACAAACTTTCTGTTATCTATGCCATTCAGGATGTTTTGAGTAGAATGCCATTATTCCAATATTAAATTTAATAAGAATTAACTCAGTTTTCAGAAAAAAATAGAATCTCTTAGGATTTATTGAGATGGGGCTGAATAGTTACATAAGAAAAACACAATTTATAACTAATGAAATATATTCTACTGAAGCATGGGTCTTGAAAGTGTGGATGAGCCTGAATTAATAAATGAACACAGGACAAGAACAGAGTATATCGGCCCTGAATTGGTAAAAAAGGGCTGGCTTCAAAAGTACATAAAAGAGGAAGTCAATACTGTTAAATCCGATTTCAACCAGAAGCAATTCGTCCTTTTTGACGGAAATATTGAAAGAGGCGTTGACAGGTTTGCAGATTATGTATTGCTGGACGAGGACTACACTGTACTGACAGCAATCGAGTCCAAACGTTTCTCTATTGATGAAACAAAGGGACGAAATCAGGCGAGAACTTATTCAAAGGACATCGAAGCGCAGGTAAACCGCAAAATTCCGGTTTTTCTAACCAATGGTCAAATCTGGCGCTTTATTGACGAAGACGGGGTCGAAAGAAAGGTGAGCGGAATATTCAGCCAGGAAGACCTCAAAAGAAGGAACGATTTATACAGTAAACGGATTGACACAAGGAATGTCAAAATCGACCCGCGTATTGTTGACAGGCACAGAAGTCTTGAAATTGTGCGGAAATTAAGTGAGCATTTCTCGGAAGGGCACCGTAAGGCGCTTATCCAGATGGCGACAGGAACAGGAAAAACAAGAGTGGCAATGGCTCTCATAAAATTACTGATTAACGCCAATATGGTGCGTAATGTCTTGTTTATCGCTGACAGAATTGCTCTTGTAAACCAGGCTAAGGAAAACGGTTTCAAGGAGTTTTTCACAGAACCTGTTGCCGATTTGCGTGAAGGTTTTTCAACAAGTGCAAGGCTTTATGTTTCCACTGTCCAGACATTAATGAACGGTTACCCGAAGATGTATGAAAAATTCAGCCCCGGGTTTTTTGACCTGATTGTTTTTGATGAGGCGCACAGGTCTATTTATGACAAAAATAACCAGATTAACGACTACTTTGACGCGATTAAAATCGGTCTTACGGCGACCCCAAGGGAACATGAAACAAGGAACACGTATGACCTGTTTGAGTGTAAGGATGGGAAGCCAACGGTTGAATATTCCTATGATGAAGCTGTGCGTGACGGGGTTCTGGTTCCTTACAGCGCCGAGATTGTCGGGACGAAAGTGCTGTCGCTTGGTATAAAAGGCGGGACTCTTACAAAGGAATTGAAAGACCAGTTGAGGCGACAAGAGGAAGACCCTGACAGGTCTGAGTACACGGGGGCACAGTTTGACAGGGTGTTCATGGATGATAAGACAAACGAGCTTATTATCAGGGAGTTCCTGAACCACTGCTACAGGTCTGATGAAGGGAAGCCTTGCAAGACGATATTTTTCTGTGCAAGCCAGGGTCATGCCCGTAAGATGAAAGAGGTTTTCGGGAAAGTTGTCCCCAATCTTAGCAATGACGTGCAGGTTATTACTTCCAGCATGGCAAGGTCTGATGATGAAGTTAAACGGTTCCAGCGCGGCTCCGAGCCGAGGATTGCGCTTTCTGTGGGGATGCTTGATACAGGTGTTGATATTCCTGAAGTGTGTAATCTTGTTTTTGTGAAACCCGTGTTTTCGCATATACGTTTCTGGCAGATGATCGGGCGCGGCACGCGCAGCATCTCAGCGTGTAAACATCCTGAATGGCTGCCTGACAGGGATAAGAGGGATTTCAAGATATTTGATTTTAAAATCGGCGGACATTCCAACATCAAGTACCACGAATTAAAGGGAACAAAAGAGAGGGCGCCGCAAAAGGATGTTATTACAAGGATATTTGAGAACAGGGTGGAGTTGTTAAAGAAACCGCTGGATGATAACCAGAAGAAAATTGTTTCTGATAGGATAATGGAACCTATTAATTCCCTTGATATGGATTCTTTTATTATCAGGGAAAAGTCACCGACCATCCATAGAATCAAGGAGAATTCTTTTGAGCTTGAAAAGCATGTCAATTCGCTTCTTAAGGAGATTGCCCCGCTCATGATTCTGAACGAGGGGAGTCATCCAAATATTTCTTCGTTTATTTTGCAGGCTGAAAAGTTGTTCGGTTATGTTCTTGACAGGAGAAAGGATGAGATTGAGTCTGTCAGGAAATATGTCCATGAGAGGGCTGATAATATTCTCAGAAAGGATAATCTTACTGAAATAAAGGAAAACAGGGATGAGCTTGTCAGGGTTTTGCAGTATGAGTTCTGGGAAGACATGACTTTTGATGATGTTGAGCAGATGGTAAGAAAGCTTGCGCCGTTGATGAAGTATTATGAGCCTGATAAAGGGAAGGTTATCCAGATTGATGCGCCTGATATTGTGCTGGACTGGGAGAAGTATGAGTGTGAAATAAAGGAAGATACCGAGCTTCAGGCGTTTCTTGAGAGGAACCCGTTTGTTGCTAAGATTAAAAGCGGCGAGGGTATCACATCATCGGAATTCAGGGAACTTGAGGCGCAGCTTTCAGTACTTCGACCAGGACTAACTGTTGAGAATATCCAGAGGTACAGGAAGAAGGATTTTGTTGTGTTCCTGCGGGAGATTATCGGTTTGTCGCGTAATAATAACCCGAAGGAACTGGTTGAGTTGAAGTTTGATGAGTTTATTATCGGGAATAATGACTATAATTCAAAGCAGATGGAGTTTTTGCGCCTGTTGAGGAAGGTGTTTGCTGAGAGAAAGTATATCGAGCTTTCGGATTTTGCGAAACTGCCGCTTTCTGAGGAGCGTCCTTCGGATTATTTCCAGCTTGGGGAGTTGCAGGCTATTGTTGCGAAGTGTAATGAAATCAAGGTGTGCTGTTAAATTTTTAACGTATAGTCATCTATGAATATGGGGCATGGACGATTATGAAAAAGCATTGGTAGCAGACAATTTCATATAAATTTCTTGGATTCAACTAAATCTTTTGACAGGATATACAGGATTACCCAACAACCGTATCCTGTCAATCCTGTTCATCCTGTCCAGTTCAGGAAAAACCCAATTCACTAATTTTTTAAAAATCCTGACAACAAAAAATCATATCAGTCAAACTATTAAATTTCAGACGGGATTAACAGGATATACAGGATTTCCCTGCAACTTTATCATGTCGAATTTTGACGATTAACCACCCTTCAAGTGCTTCTTTTAGCTCATTCTGACATTCATAAAGTGTTTCCCCGAAAGCAATAACACCCGGACATTCTGGAATCTTCCCAAAAAAAGTGTCGTCTTCAAGTTTATCGTATTCTGCTTTGCTGAGCGCCTTATTTATGTAATCTCTAAGTATCAAGAACACCTATAATTCAGATGTTATTTTAACATATCTTTCTGATATACTTTTTTATGAAAAATATATGGTCAACCAAGGTCAACATAAAAAGCTTATATACTTCCCCCACCTTTTACGTCACTAATGGAGTACAAATCGGTTTCAACAAAGATGCCCATGAACGAGGTTACACAGTTCAAGGCGTTCTGCGAGAATAAAGGCGTGTCGCCTGCATCGCTTATCAGGGAATTAATCCTGCGGGAGATTGGGGTTCCTGTGCCGAGTACGGTTGCAGGGAGGAACAGGATTGCTTATGAGAAGGATGGCGACAGGTTCACATGGTCTGTGGCGCTTGATTCGGGTGATGTTGTGGAAGTGCTTGGGAATGTTGCACCGCAGTTTCTTGAGGAGCTTGGGGGCATGATTGCAAGGGGGCTTGATGAGCGGGATTCTTTTATGGGGAGGGCACTGGATGATTCTGTGCCTGTGCCTGGGGGTATTGTGAGGAGGCAGGGATGATGGAATATATAATAAACCAGAAAAGTATATACGTATTACAGATTATGTATATACATCGTGGGGTTGATATGGCTTGATAACCTGGAAGAATAAGCCATTGATACCTGACCATAATAGAAATGCTGACGGCGAAATGGTAGAGCTTGGACTTGAGATATATCAGGTTATTGAATTACTGGAAACTGGCGCTGAAATATCCAGAAGAAAAAAGGGTATTATCGAAAAGTGGTGCCATCGAGGACAGAGTATCTACATTGTGGCAGTTGAAGATTATGAGGATTATTGGCTTATAAGACATGTCGGTAAAATACGTGCCACTAAAGATAAACTGAAAATAATGCGAGGCGAACATCATGCATAAATGTAATATCTGCAAAGAGGAAATGAAACCAGTGGATGATATTAACCTGAAGGGGTTTGTGATACATGGCTGGCGGTGTGGGTGCGGGAATGAGCACAGCGACCCTGAGGATGTGGATAATATTGTCAGATACTTCAAGGCGTTGAAGAATGGCGTTGAAGCGACTGTGTATAAATCCGGCAACAGCATATCCATACGCCTGCCGAAAGTGATAGCAGACCTATATCACCTGAATGCAAACCTAAAGCTGCCGATTGAGACCGAGCCTGGAAGTATAAGGCTTAAGATAGTAAAGCAGAAGGCAGAGGTTGAGGCATAGTTGAGGTTTTTCTCACTGAACGAATTGACGGGATGAACAGGATTGACAGGATAGCGTTGGTTCATTATCCTGTGCATCCGGTAAATCCAGTCTAAATTCAAAACCAATTAAATGGAGCAGAGTAAATATGTCGGTATTGCTATCGAAGTGTGTTTATAGTTTCCTGTGCGTTGAAAACCCGGTAAATCCCAAATTTCATGGAAAAATATCTGCGTTCATCTGCGTTTATCTGCGGTTAATTTCCGTTTTTTTGCGCTATCTAACAAAAGAAATTCAATTTGAAGTATTCCAGCACATAGGGGAAAATAATTCTGTGCCTGTGCCCGGCGGTATTGTGAGGAGGCAGGGATGATGGAAGAAATCGATTTGCCGGATGATTGGAAAATTTGCACATTAAGAGAAATGTTTGATTTTCAAAAGAAATCAAAACACAAAGCTGGCGAAGGTAAAGAAAAAGGAGATTATAAATTCTTTACTTCAAGCAATATTCAAAGTAAATTCATTGATGATTTTGATTTTGAAGGGGAGCATTTAATTTTTGCCACTGGAGGGCATGCAGGCATACATTATTGTGGGGATAAGTTTTCAGCAAGCACAGATTGTTTCATTTTGAAAAATACAAAAAAAATTGTACAAAAATACGTTTATTATTATCTATTTGGAAACATTCATTTAGTTGAGGCTGGATTTAAAGGGGCTGGACTAAAACACATTTCTAAGGCATATCTTCAAAATATCGAAATCCCACTCCCACCCCTCCCCGTCCAGAAAAAAATCGCCGATATGCTTGAAAAAGCCGAGAAGCTGAAAATGTGGAGGAAAGAGGCTGATAAGCTGACTGATGAGTTTTTGAAAAGCACGTTTCTGGAGATGTTCGGCGACCCTGTGAAGAATCCGATGGGGTGGGAGATAAAGAAACTTCGAGAATTTGGAACGGTTATAACAGGAAATACACCTTCAAGAAAGAACTCTAATTATTACGGTGACTATATTGAATGGATAAAATCTGATAATATTAATACTCCACATACATATTTAACAAAAAGTGAAGAAAATCTCTCTAAAGATGGAAGTGAAGTTGGAAGAATTGTGCCAAAAGGGGCTGTTTTGGTTACCTGCATAGCGGGAAGTTTATCTTGTATTGGTAATGTCGCAATAGCTGATAGAAAGGTTGCGTTCAATCAACAAATTAATGCAATAATTCCAAATAAAATGATTAATGAATTTTTTTTATATCATTTAATTTTGAATTCAAGAACTCTAATTCAAAATTATTCAACTCAGTCAATGAAAGGAATGGTAAGTAAAAGTATTTTTCAATCGATTCCCTTAATTTTCCCTTCAATAGAATTACAAAATAACTTTGGTTCATTGGCTGAAAAAGTGGAACACATGCGCCAGTACCAGCAGGAATCGAAGGCGCACATAGACGACTTATTTAATGTGCTGATGCAAAAGGCGTTCAAGGGGGAACTGGTGGCATGACAGGATATTTTGTGCGTGAAACTATTAAATTTCAGACGGGATTAACAGGATAATGATGAACTTTATTTTGCACAAACACGGCTATCCAATGCTCAATATTCCATATGAGAAAAGGACAGGATATTATAACGCACTGGAAAAGTCTCAGACAAAAAACGATGAAAATAACTTTCTCCGGTGGTTCTTCAAACGATACATCACTGAAAATAAACGATATATCTCACGAACAGATGACACTTCACAAAAACTGAAACAAATAAATGGTGGTAAATATGGAAAACAATAAAATCATAATATTTGATGACAGGAAAATAAGACGAATATGGCATAATGATGAATGGTATTATTCTGTTGTGGACATAATAGGCGCGTTAACCGAAAGTTCCAATCCCAATAATTATTGGAAGGTTCTGAAACATAGAGAAAATCAGTTAGTTACAATTTGTAACCAACTGAAATTACCATCTTCCGACGGCAAGTATTACGAAACAGATTGTGTTAACACAAAGAGCGCTTTAAGATTAATCCAATCAATCCCCTCTCCCAAAGCAGAACCATTCAAGAGATGGCTGGCAAAAGTCGGCTATGAACGAATCCAGGAAATTGAAGACCCTGAGCTTGCACAGGAGCGAATGAAAGACCTGTATGAACAAAAAGGTTATTCAAAAGAATGGATCGACAAACGCCTGCGAGGGATTGCAATAAGACAGGAATTGACCGAGGAATGGAAAAACAGGGGCGTGGATAAGAATATAGAATATGCGATACTCACAAATGAGATATCGAAAGCAACGTTTGGAAAAACGGTCGGGGAATATAAACAGTTTAAGGAATTGGGACTGGAAAATTTGAGAGACCACATGACCGATTTAGAATTAATTTTTTCAATGCTTGGTGAAAAAGTAACCACCGAAATCACTCAAAACGAAGAGGCAATTGGATTATTAGAGTGTAAGGGTGCAGCAAAAAGGGGCGGAAGGGTTGCAGGAAAAGCACGAGTTGATGCTGAAAAAGAAATTGGAAAACCAATAGTTTCTAAAGAAAATTACCTGATTGAACCAGAAAAACAAAGAAAACTTAAAAAAGGCGGTCAAAATGCTTGACTCGGCGCTAAAATCAAAAATATTCCAGCTATGGACAAAATTCTGGAGCGGCGGCATTTCAAACCCCTTGCAAGCAATCGAGCAGATGTCATACCTGCTTTTCATGAAACAGTTAGAAGACGGCAACATCGCACGTGAGCAGAACTCACAGTTAACAGGCAACAAATTCCAGTCGATATTCAAAGACTGCCCCGATTGCAGGTGGTCTGAATGGTCAAACTATCCCGCAGACACCATCCTTAACCACGTAAGGGACAAGGTATTCCCGTTCCTGCGAAACCTTGGCGGGGAGGATTCCCTGTATTCAAAATACATGAAAGACGCCACCTTTTCAATACCAACTCCATCACTTCTCATAGAAGCCGTGAAGCTCATCAACGACCTGCACATAAAAGAACAGAACAGGGACACAAAAGGCGACATATACGAATACCTGCTTTCCGAACTCAAGACAGCAGGGAAAAACGGGCAGTTCAGGACACCAAGACACATAATCAAGATGATGGTAGAACTCACGGCGCCGAAAATCGGGGAAACCATCGCAGACCCTGCATGCGGTACAGCAGGCTTCCTTGTCGCATCCTACCAGCACATCCTGAAAACAAACACATCAGCGGAGTTCATCAAACATTATGAAGACGGCAGTGAAGGCAATTTCAAGGCAGATAAACTCAGCGATAAACAGTGGGAAAAACTAAAAGACAGTACTTTTTACGGGTTTGACTTTGACCAGACCATGACAAGGATTTCCCTTATGAACCTCATGATGCACGGCATAAACAACCCGAACATCGAACAGGTAAACA
Organism: Candidatus Methanoperedentaceae archaeon HGW-Methanoperedenaceae-1; assembly: GCA_002839545.1. Classification (GTDB taxonomy): domain Archaea; phylum Halobacteriota; class Methanosarcinia; order Methanosarcinales; family Methanoperedenaceae; genus Methanoperedens_A. Next base: position 15,007 of record PGYG01000010.1, on the reverse strand, counting down.
CCCTGTCAACAAGGTACGACGAGCCAAACCATTATGATGTCGTCCTTGCAAATCCCCCCTTTAAAGGAAGCCTTGACGAATCGGAAACAAGCGTCAACTTTACGATAAAAACAAAGAAAACGGAAATCCTTTTCCTTGAATTGATGTACTACATGCTCTCAAGCGGTGGAAGATGCGCCGTAATCGTGCCTGACGGCGTGCTGTTTGGCAACTCAAACGCACATAAGAGTATCAGGAAGAAACTGCTTGAAGAATGCAGGCTTGATGCTGTAATATCCATGCCGTCCGGTGTATTCAAGCCATACGCAGGAGTCTCAACAGGCGTACTTGTTTTCACAAAAGGCGAGCCGACAAAAAAGGTCTGGTTCTACGATATGGAATCAGACGGTTTCAGCCTTGACGACAAAAGGACTTTCATAGACGGCAAAGGCGACATCCCTGATATTATCGGGAAATTCAGGGAGAAAGAAACCGAAAAATTCGAGGATAGGAAAGCCAAATGCTTCTTCGTTCCGTTTGAGGAAATAAAAGGGAACGATTACGACCTCAGTATTTCCAAGTACAAGGAAATCGAATACGAGGAAGTTCAGTATGACGCGCCGGAAAAAATCAAGGCAAAAATAACCGAACTTGAGACTAATATAATAAAGACGCTGGAAGAACTGGATGTACAGGTGGATATTGCATGAGTTACTGGAATACTGGTAATCATTAAGTACTTTCCACCCTATAAAATCAGGTATGTTCCCAACCACGCGTATGCGAAGATTACGTTCATCAAAATTCCGCCCTCTTGTCCGTGAAACCACGCTTGATGTCAAGGATTTAATCTGTCCGGTGTTCGTTGACGAAACAATAGACGAGCCCCTGGAAATAAGCTCCATGCCAGGATATTACCGTGTTCCCCTTAATATGGCAGTGGACGAGGCAGAATGTATAAGGGATCTTGGCATCCCTGCGCTTATCCTGTTCGGAATACCGGCTGAGAAAGACGAGACAGGAACTCACGCTTACGGGGATGATGACGTTATCCAGAAAGCTGTTCGTGCTATCAAGAAAGATGTAAGTGACATGGTTGTAATTACCGACCTGTGCTTATGCGAATATACATCACACGGACACTGCGGTGTTATTGGCGATAACCAGGAAATCCTCAATGACCCGACCCTTGACCTTCTGGGAAAAACCGCAGTAAGCCACGCCCGCGCAGGTGCGGATATTGTTGCGCCGTCAGGTATGATGGACGGCATGGTTGGTGCGATACGCAGCGCACTTGACGAAAGCAATTTCAGCGAAACGCCAATAATGTCATACGCAGCAAAGTATTCCTCAGCATTCTACGGACCCTTCAGGGAGGCTGCTGATTCAGGGTTTGCCTTTGGCGACCGCTCGACCTACCAGATGGACCCCGGAAATTCAGACGAGGCGATACGTGAGGTTGAACTGGATGTGGCAGAAGGTGCTGATATTATAATGGTAAAACCCGCAATGCCCTATCTTGATATTATCTACCGTGTCAAGGAAACGTTCCTGATGCCTACTGCTGCATACCAGGTAAGCGGTGAATATTCCATGATAAAAGCCGCTGCAAAAATGGGATGGCTTGATGAACAGAAAGTCGTTTACGAGTCACTGTTATCCATCAAGCGCGCAGGTGCTGATATGATTATCACGTACTTTGCCAAGGATATGGCGAAAATGCTTGGTGAATGAAATTTGAAAACACTTCTTATAACAATCGTTGTTCTTGCACTTTTTTCAGGATGCATTTCTGGCGAAGAAGCGCCGGATGTAACAACTCCTGACATCACAGCAGCACCAATCCCCACTTTAACCCCAACCCCGACGCCTTCACCGACAGAGACTGCGCCTTCGGAAACCCCTGTTACCAATCTTGAAGACAAGGTTCAGGGATTTGACGGGAATTCACATGCACAGTCATACGAGAACAAATCGGTTGCTGTGGAAGTCGATTACAGGAAATACGTGGACTGGTTCAGGAACCATAATCTCTTTATCAGGTCTTATACTCCTCTGGAATACGTGTGCGGGCAGTACACTGTGGATATGATTAACGATTCTAAGGAGGCTGGATTCAATGCATATTTTGCTGCAGTTACATTCACGGATGGCTCAGGTCATGCCCTCGTATCCTTTAAATCAACTTATGCTGGGATGCCATCTTCATGGTATTTTTTCGAGCCGCAGAACAACAAGTTGATGACTCCTGAAACCATCGAGCAGGTTCTTAACCGCGCAATGGGAAAAAAGGTAGAGGAAGTCAATATCTACGGTTATTTTGATGATGCGGGGGATACTGACCCAACTTCATGGCGGTTTGCGTATCCCCTTTACAACAGGAAATATTAGTTTCGGGAATCCGTGTTATACGATTGTTACTTTCAGGAGCTTATCGCCCTGTTTTATCGTTTCAACCACGTTTTGCCCTTCTGTGACCTGACCGAACACTGAATGTTTCCCGTCAAGGTGGGGCTGTGGCTCTTCAGTAATAAAGAACTGGCTGCCGCCTGAATTCGGTCCTGCGTTTGCCATTGACACAGCGCCTTTTGTATGTCTTAATTTCGGATGGAATTCGTCTTTAATTGTATAGCCCGGACCGCCTGTTCCGTTTCCTTTCGGGCAGCCGCCCTGGATCATGAACTTGCGGATTACCCTGTGGAATGTCAACCCGTTGTAGAAGCCTTTTTCTGCAAGGGTTATGAAGTTCTTGGTAGTGATTGGGGCTTCTGATTCCTTGAGTTCGAATTTAATTATTCCTTTTGCCGTTTCCAGTACTGCTGTTCTGTTTGCCATGGAGGTCTTTAGGGTGTTAATGGTATAATTGTTTTTTGAAAAAATGGGACAAAACACAATTTATTTAACTTCTTCTCATTAAAATCTGATTACTGCCAGAGCCTCGAAACGATGCCATCAAATCCTGCATCAAAACTTGCCAGATGCTCAATATTCCTGCTTTTCATCAGTTCTATTGTAGAACAATCCGTAAAGCTCAATTTTTTATCAGCATACTTTACAAAAATATTCCATCCTTTTTCAAGAATATCCTCATCAACGAAAAGCATGTTAAAAAATATCGGAATACCCTTATCTTCATTTCCCATTATCAAATCCTTTACACCTATCGCCTTTTTAACATCCCCTGTTTTGTAAAGTATAAATGTCATTGCTTCATCAAAAACCATGTTCGAGGTAAATACCGCACCGTACTTATTTTTCATAACATCTTCAATAATACCCGATCCTTTAATATGGTGCTCGTCCCTGTTATTTATGTACGCAATGAATAAACCCGTATCTATGAACACACTCATTTACCGACTCCATACAATGTTGTATCAATGTCTTTTTCCTTCGTTATAACTTCCCAATCACACTGGAGGCTCTTTATCCTTTTAATTTTATTTTCAGAAAGCGGCAGGCTGGAAATATCACCAAAGAAGTTTTCTTTTCTCGACCGTGTAAATTCAATAATTTTAGAGAAAAGGTCATGCTGTGTCATCTTTTTGCCGGTTTTTAAGGTCAACTCGGCTTGAAGCATATCAAACAATTGCTTGTCTTTCCTGCTTATTTTGATATTTTCATTCATATATGAAAAGATAATTTTATCTTTTATATACTTTTCTACAAAATCTCCCTCATCGCATTCATAACACCCAAAGCCACGCCCTCGACCTCAATCCCGCCTTTGCCTTTTGCGCCATCCCCGACAACGTAAAGATTGCCAACAGGCGTCCGGTTCCCTGTGTCACTGCCAGATGAGGCTCTGTTAACAGGCCAGCCGCCAGAGTAGGACTGTACCATCAAAACCTCATATTCCTTACCAGGGAACAGGGTTTTTAAATCATCCAGTCCAAGGGCTATTTCCTGCTCAAGATTATCTGAAAGGGTTGTCTGGTGGGACATGATAAGATGCTTCCCAGCAGGTGCAAGTGACGGGTCAGCGTTTGTCACCTCGTTTATCCCGTTAATCCTTTGTGCATAAGGTGTAAAAAGGGCACCGCTGTGACCAAGCAGGGCTTCATCAGAAGCAATGCATATCTTGATACCGCGTGAAGGTTTTGCTTTACCGAGTTTTGCAAGATAATCCTCATCACTGCACTTGTATAATTTGGTTGTTTCCATGTGCCCGATATTACTGATTACAATATCCGCACTGACTTCTTTCCCGTCAACGAAGATGCCGGATACCCTGCCGTTATCAACAAGAATCCGTTCAACACTTGAGCTTGTATGAATATTTCCGCCGTTTGAGCGTATGACATCGCAAAGTGCATCAGTAACAGCCCCGCAGCCTCCAAGGGGAATGCCGGGTCCTTTATACCGGTACATGTTATCGATTATTTCAAGCACTTCCCTTGCAGGGACATCAGCCGCACGGAGGCTCAAAGACCACCCGCAGAAAGAATCCGCAAGCCTGAGCAGGAACTCATCTTCAAAATATTTCATGACCCAGTCCCTGAACGATATATCGTCTTTCGGCTTGAATTTAAGGGAATATGCAAGTACTGTCCCGAGTTTCACCCGTTTTGTGAGCGAAATCTCTTTCCTGAAATCATGGAAATCAATATCCTCGCCAGCCATATTCCTGATAACAGACATTGGCTCGGATGGGATTATGGTAACACCAGCCCCGACATCGCAAAGCAGGCTGGCAAGAGGTCCGCGCGCGCCGTGGGGAATCATATGAAGCGCGCCAGTGCTTAGCTGGAATCCCTTATGTTCAAGATTGGTAAACCTCCCGCCAGTGAACGGCAGGCGCTCGAAAATCTCAACTTCGTATCCTGCCTTTGAGAGTTTTGCACCCGAAAGCAGACCGCCAAGTCCCGCGCCGATAATTACTGCTTTCATTCATCCCCCGAAATTGCACCAAGCGGACAGTAATCAACGCATGTTTTACACTCAACGCAGTTGCGGTTAATGCTTGCGCGACCGAACACGGTTATGGCATTGTGAGGGCAGTATGCGGCACACTGGGCGCAGCCCACACAATTTTGATTCACTTTCATTTTGTTTTTCCCTATGCTGTTTTATTAATTATTGACTCCATTGAATTAATCTTTCATCCACTTTCGTCTATCCCTCTTAGTTTGGATATGAATTTGACACTCCACAGAAAGGACAAAATTCGATCTCAGGCTCTGTTGCTTTTTCTGTTTCTCTAATTATTTCAATTTCGCAAATCCCATTGCAATGTTTACATTGATATACCATCTAAAATTCCTTCATTTTCATCCGGTTCCAGCCGCTCCTATCTTCTCTGCAAGTTTTGCCAGCACTTCTTTCCTCATTCCGCCAACGAACTTGATACTCCCAACCACAAGATGCCCGCCTCCGTTCACGCCTCCGCCTTTTATCTCGGCGTGCAGTTCCCTTACAATCTGCGGTATGTTCATCCTGACGCCTCTTGAACGAAGGACAACAAAATCAGGACCGTAGCCGAGTGTAACCACTGGCTTGCCCTCATGTTTTGCACACAGCCTGTCATGTATCTCACCGCTTGTCTTTCCTGGCGGCGGGAAGGTGAACTTGTGGGCAAAGTTTTCCACGTCAATAACATTAAGGACCGCACCGTTTGGAAGCGTTTGCGTTTTCACGTTGGGCATTGAGGCATCAAGCTGGTCCGAAATTGCCTGGTTTGCCTGCTCGCATAACAGGGCTACGAGTTTCTTGTGCCTTACATTCGAGCCAAGGTTAAGTATATCATTCATCAAGCCGCGCCCGTCATTGAACCTCTGCCAGAACGCCTCATAATCAATCGCAAGAGCCATATTCTTCAGTTCTTCAAGTCCGTATTTCCCGGAAACAAGGGATTTATAACGTCCTGCTTCAGGCGCGTCAGAGCGGTCTCCCACTGCTGAAACAGCAGGAAGGTGCTTTATTTCTTCTGTAACACCAGGATTTATCATACGCGCAATCTCGGTCCCCATCATGCCTGTGGTTATCCCGAAATCCCCGCCTGCATACGCAGGATTCACGTGCTCAAGAACCATGGAATCGATTGTGCCGTCAGGATGGTGGTGGTCGATTACAAGAATCTCGATGCCGTATATTGCAGCCTGTTTCATGGCAGGCATGTCTTCCCCGGTTGCGCCGTTATCCATTAACACGATTAGCGGCATTTTCTGCCCGTACCTGTCCTGGTCTTCAAGAGCGAAATTCAGGTCTTTTGTGATGTCCTCAAGTTCATAGAACGGAGCCTTGGACGGGGAGCGGCGGTAGAAATGCCGGTCTGCATCAGAACCTGCAACCTCCCGGATGAGAGGGAGTATGGCACGCTCTATGGCAATGGCAGAGGTGATACCGTCTGCATCAGCATGATGTCGTATAATTATCGGGCGTGATTTGAAAATGGCTTTTCGTATGTGTTTTGCAGCGTTTTTCATCGCTGGTCTTAGTTTTTCCAGTACCTCGCTTTCCACAAGGAACTCTATTTCATGAGGCGATGCACGCTGGTCTATCGCTTTTTCGATGTGCTCCTTTATATCGTTTGCATCCTTGCCCCGGAGCTGTTTCATGGAACGTATCTCGACCTGTATTGCACCGTTTCGCATGGAAGGTTCACCCACAACCTTTACGATTGTCTCTGATTCTATCTCAGGATAAGCGCGCTCACCGGCTTTTTCAAATGCTGCGCACTGGACAGTGCCCTGCTCGTCCGAAACTGTGAATATGGTCGGACCTCCGGTCTGTTTTATCTGGATAACCTCGCCTGACAGGAGAATGAGTTTTCCTGTGTGTGCCTGTAATTCCGTGGTTTTCGTGCGTGGAAGCTGTTTTTCGACTTCCGTAAGCGTGTATTCCTTAAGCGGCTTCGGGATAAGTTCGATGTTGCCGTTTGAAGCTATGCCTTTTACCTCGACAAAGAGTTTCTCACCGATTTCCGGCGGAACTGCGATACTTCCAGAACGTATGAGACCGCGAAGCTGCGGGTTAAGGTCAACAAACACGCCAAAATTCGCATGACCCTGCACTGTACCCTCGTATATTTTTCCTTCTTCGAGTTCGCGCAGGTCGCACTCTGCGCCCAGTTTGTAGACAGGCGGGGTTTTTGAGCAGGTTTCACAAAGTTTTGAATCGCCGCTTATGGTTTTGCCGCATACGCCGCATGTGGTGAATTTTCCTGCGCCTTCACAGGTCTTGCATAATTCTGTAACTGTTAATTTTCCTGTGCCGCCGCACCTTGCGCATTTCATGCCGCCCTGCAAGAGGGTTCCAAGGTCTTTTTCCGAGAGCCTGTCAAGACTCACTGATTTGGCTTTGCCTGAGCCTTTGCATTCGGGACATTCCTTCTCTTCGAGGATGAATTTGCCTTTACCTTTGCAGTCCGTACATTCTGTTGTCATGGGATGATGTGGTAGATGCGGTGCGCAGTGAAATAATTTGCGTGGGGAGGAGGTTTAAAACCCGGATTTGATGTGATGGTTGTTAAAAATATGCTGTTTTAAAAGAGACAGACGTTTTTAAAAACATTATAAACTATTTATGACAAGTCTGGTTATGCAATAATTTTCCCGCCTTTTCCCGCAACCATATCAAAAAACATCTTTTCAGTATCAAGCGGACCAGGATTCGCTTCGGGATGGTACTGGACAGACATTATATCAAGGCTCCTGTGCTCAATTCCCTCAACCGTGCGGTCGTTGGTGTTAAGCTGGGTAATTGTTATTTCTTTTTCGTCAATGCTGTCAGGATTCACTGCATAACCATGATTCTGCGAGGTAATATGGACTATCCCTTTCTTCATGTCCTTCACAGGCTGGTTCGCGCCGCGGTGCCCGAATTTCATTTTATATGTTTCTGCGCCAAGCGCCAGTGAAATTATCTGGTGACCGAGGCATATCCCGAATATCGGAAGTTCTCCTGCAAGCTCTTTCACGACAGATATGCCGTTCACTGCCTGCCGGGGGTCGCCCGGTCCGTTTGACAGCAGCAGCGCATCAGGTTCATAATCCATAATATCCCTGACAGGTGTAGTGGCAGGAACAACGGTCACGTTCATTCCCCTTTTGTTCAGGCTTTTGATGATATTCCTTTTTGCACCAAAATCCATGACAACGACATTCCCGCCGTTTTCATTTCCTTTTAACTGGTAGGGCTGCTTGCATGTTACCTTTCCTATAAGGTCAAGACTTCCTATATCCGGCTGTCCGCGCGCAAGCCTGACTGCTTCCTCGCCGTTGTCATCGCCGACAATGAGTGCAGCTTTCATTGCGCCATGCTCCCGTGTCTTGATTGTGAGCATCCGCGTGTCAATTCCCATTATGCCGGATTTCCCTTCATCTTCCAGGAATTTGTAAATGGAACGCTGTGAGCTATGATGGGACGGGTGGTCGCATGCTTCCCGAACAACAAGTCCTTCTGCCTGCATGCAATCTGACTGGAACGTTTCGCCGCTTATGCCGTAGTTCCCGATAAGGGGATACGTGAACATCAGAATCTGTCCTTTGTATGACGGGTCAGTAAGCGCTTCCTCGTAGCCTGTGTATTGCGTTGTAAAAACAAGCTCGCTCAGAACGGTTCCTTCCACTCCGATACCTTTGCCTTTAACAAATGTTCCGTCTTCGAGCCCGATTACTGCTTTCATCGAGGCTAAAGAGGAAAAGTGAGGGTAAATAGGTTACGATGGGTTTATTTTTAACCGGCATGTAATCATTGCATTCAGTCAGTCATATTTCACAAACCAAGCCGTTCTTTCATGTAATAAAAAAACACAACGTACGCGCCCAGTAATATGAGTGTATAAAGAATGCTTTTTTTCCACTCTTTATTCCAGCGTGCCCCGAACCCGAGCCCGACAATGAAACCCATTACATGGGATATGTAGGCTACATTGCTTTTTTCCCCGTCCTGTATTGCTATTATATTTAAAATGAAATACAAAAGAGCCAGAGGACCAAGCGGCGACATGAAATGCCTCGAAAATCCCGGACGCCTGATTATCAGGACTGCTGCCATGAGCGCAAATATTGCGGCAGAGGCACCGACCATGTTTGCATCGGGATAAAACGGGATGCTGAGGATAAAAGACAGTATCCCGCCCGTCAGGAACACAAGGAGAGTCCGCAATTCCCCGACTTCATCTTCAAGACTGTGCCCGAACACATACAGGAAAACCATGTTGCCTGCGAGATGAACTGCGTTTGCGTGGACAAACAGCCCTGTCAGCAGTGTCCAGTAACTGCCGTGTAAAAGCGCGTATTTGCTAAATGCAAAAGCAGTTGACCCAGTTCCCCATGCGTACATGCTAAAAGCCGCGCACAATAATATAAGGAAGTCTGCCAGTTTCATTGTGACCGCAAGAGTTTCCTTGTATGTTCTGCTACTTCTTCAGGCTCGATGATGAGCCGCGCAACTTTTGTTTCAATAGCCGCCTTTGCAACAGCAGAAGCAACCGCAGGCGCAACCCTTGTATCGAAAATATCAGGTAAAATCATATCCTCTGTCGGCTCGACAAGGGAGGAAATCGTATGCGCCGCAGCGAGTTTCATTTCCTTGTTAATATCAGATGCCCGCACATCAAGCGCGCCCCTGAATACACCCGGAAAACCCAGGACGTTGTTTACCTGGTTCGGGAAGTCGGAGCGTCCAGTGCCAACAATCCGCGCGCCTGCATGTATTGCTTTATCAGGCATAATCTCAGGAATCGGGTTTGCTAACGGGAATACAATGGCATCTGATGACATGCTGTGTACCATGTCCTGCGTAACGAGTCCGCCGACTGAAAAACCTATGAAAACATCCGCGCCTTTCATGGCATCGGAAAGCCTACCAGGGATTTGCTCCCTGTTCGTGAGTCCTGCAAGTTTCTTCTTAGCAGGATTCAGGTCTTCCCTTCCTTTGTGGATTATGCCTTTTGAATCGCACAGGATAATATCCCCGACTCCTTCATCTACCAGCATCATGGCGCTTGCGGTAGCAGCAGCACCTGCACCAATTTCTTTCCTACAACTTTCAGTGAATTAATCAAGCCTGCAAGCATGACAAGCGCTGCGCCGTGCTGGTCGTCATGGAATACAGGGATGTCAAGTATGTCATTCAGGCGCGTTTCTATCTCAAAACACCGCGGTGCGCTTATGTCCTCAAGCTGTATCGCGCCAAACGACGGGGCTATGTTCTTTACCGTGTTGATTATTTCCTCTGTGTTTTTTGTGTCAAGGCAAAGCGGGAATGCGTCAACGCCAGCGAAAAACTTGAAAAGCATGGCTTTTCCTTCCATTACCGGAATGGCAGCAAGCGGTCCTATATCGCCAAGCCCTAGGACTGATGTGCCGTCACTTACCACGGCGACCATGTTTCCTTTTGAGGTGTAGCGGTAGGCATCATCACCGTTTTTTGCGATTCGTCTGCACGGTTCTGCAACACCCGGCGTATAAGCAAGGCTCAGGTCATCGTTTGTTTTAAGCCTGATTTTGTTTACTATGCCGATTTTACCGTGGTTGCGCTCGTGATACCTGAGTGACCGCTTATACACGGAATCATCAATTTTCCCCTTTGAGTGCATTTTCTACCGCTCTTTTATGTAACTCTGCTGCCTTATGTATTCCGCCTTTAATACCGCGGACTGCCCTGCACGGGTACTGCTGGATGAGCAGACCGGCTTTTGCAGGCGCATCTTCCAGTTTTATCCCTGCAAGACCTTTCGCCATGTGCCATGTGCTCCCGCACGGCGCGCCGCGGATGACATCAACGCCTGATATTGTCCCGTTTTTTGCGTTTATCCTTAGTTCAGGTTTCCCGAAACGTGATGCGAACTCATCGATTGCCTGATTTTGGCAGTTATCAATTTCGCAGCATATTTCATGGACTTCAATGTGCATGCCGTATTTTCCTGCAATTTCCGAAAGTTCAAGATAGCTTCCGGCGCGCGCCATGCCGCCTGCGATAATAACCGCACCAGCGCCGTTTTCCCCTGCAAGCCGCACAAGCCCTGGCGTGATGTCAGGATGCAAAATGTATGTAATGACAAGGTCGCGGGAAAAAACCGTGGTGTCAAGGCTGAGGCGTTTTATTAATTCTTCAGGCTCGTCGATAAATTCAGGCAGTGCTTGCGGTATTTCCTGCGAGAATACATCGAAGCCAGAGTTTTTAAGGATGTTTTCAATCAGGCGTTTGCCGTATTTCCCCCGCGTGAGTACGCCAATAGTAATCATCAGGGTATAATTGGTGGTTTAGTATTTTGGTCTTGCGGAAGTTAAGACTGAGGAAATTATTTCAGGAAAGGATATGCGCCGTCACCCCCATAACCTTTATATAAAATGTACTCATTTATACATCAATGTACATTATTGTACAGTGATTGTTATGAAAGATTATATACTCAAACTCGTCCAGAACCAGAGCCTCACCACGGATGAGGCTGAAAATGCCATAACCAAAATCTTCACTGAAGCCTCAGACGCCCAGATTTCCGCATTCCTTACCGCACTCAAGATGAAAGGCGAATCCCCGGAAGAAATAGCTGGACTGGCTCGCGGCATGAAAAAAGCAGCAAACGTAATCGACCCGAAAGTCAACGGAACACTTGTCGATACATGCGGCACAGGCGGTGACGCCTCAGGAACCATAAACGTCAGCACAGCAGCAGCCATTGTCACAGCAGGCGCGGGCGTGCCTGTTGCAAAACACGGCAACTACTCCATAACCTCACAATCAGGCAGCGCAAACGTGCTTGAGGAACTCGGAATCAAGATAGACCTTCCACCGCCGCTTGTCAAAAAAAGCATCGAGGCTGTTGGAATCGGTTTCATGCTTGCGCCGGTATTCCACCCTTCAATGAAACGCGTGGGACCCATAAGGAAAGAACTGGGCTTCAGGACAGTATTCAACATCCTCGGTCCGCTTACCAACCCCGCAAACGCAAAAGCGCAGGTTATAGGCGTATTCGACAGCTCCCTGTGTGTCACGATGGCAAACGTGCTCAAGCTCCTCGGCACAGAAAAAGCCCTCATAGTCCACGGAAGCGGATTGGATGAAATTTCAAACATCGGGGAAACAACGGTTGCGGAACTCAACTGCGGCAATATCACCACATATACGCTGATGCCTGAAAAACTCGGTGTTGCCCGCGCCACAATGGCAGACATCAAAGGCGGCACACCAAAGGAGAACGCACGGGACATCGTGGATATCCTGAAAGGCAAAGGTGCGGCGCTGTATGTAAGCGGCAAAGCCAAAACACTTGAGGCAGGAATAGCAATGGCAAAGAACTCGATAGACAGCGGCTCTGCAATGAAAAAGCTTGAAGAATTCGTAAAAGAAGCAGGCGACTTCGCCAGACTCAAGCAGTTTTTGTAAATCAGTAAAGGAAGCTCCAATGAAAGTAAAAATATGCGGGATAAAGTCTGAAAACGAGCTTGCAATTGCATTGAATGCAGGTGCTGACGCAGTGGGTTTCATCACAGACGTACCGGTTGAAACTCCGCGCAAAATAAGTATTGAACTTGCAGCAAGCCTTATTTCAAAAGTCCCGGTTTTCGTTACGTCAGTGATGGTTATCATGCCCAAAAACGCTGACCATGCCCTTGAAATGACAGGCAAGGCAAAACCATCTGCCGTGCAGGTACACAATGACCTTGACATTGCAGAACTTGTGAAAATCAGGGAAAGCGGTATCAAACTCATAAAAACCCTGAAGGTATCGCAGGATTCCGACCCTGAAGCGCTTGTAAAACAGGTAAATGAATTAAAAGGAATAGCAGATGCTGTTCTCCTTGATACAGCAGTTGGCGGGAAAACCGGAGGAACAGGTGTTACCCATAACTGGGATGTTAGCGCCATGGTTGTCAGGCGCTCAAGTCTTCCTGTAATACTTGCGGGCGGGCTTATTCCCGGAAACGTCAGGGAAGCCGTGGAAACGGTGTGCCCATATGCTGTTGATACGGCATCTGGCGTTGAAAACGGCGGCATAAAAGACGAAAAGAAAGTTAGAGAATTTATCAGGAACGCGAAAACTTATGGAATTTGACATAACAGAAGAGGAATTTGTAAAACTGGCACAGGAAAGACCTGTTATCATCCAGCTTATGGCAAAGGTGAACTCAGAATGTTCCCCTCTTGACCTGTATGCCTCACTTGACAACACATACACGTATCTTCTTGAATCGGTTGAAAAAGAAAAAAGACACGCAAGGTTCTCGTTTGTGGGTTCAGACCCAGACGCTGTGGTTGCAGTAAAAAACCGCAATGTAACCCTTGATTACAAACACAGGACAAACCTTACAGGCTTTATCGAGTCCTCACTTTCCCGCGTGTGCGACATGGAAAGCGGCAGGATAAAAGACGGGTTTGACACTATGGATGCTGTGCGTTCTGCTTTTGCAGCCCCAGGTGTAAAATATATCGGGAAGGGTTTTGACAGGCAGACATTCACAGGCGGAGCAATCGGGTTTTGCGCTTACGATATGGTGTATGACTGCTGGCTGGATATTGGCAGCGGAACAGGCGAGACACCTGATGCCCAGTTTGCACTCACGACACGGACTGTGGTTTTCGACCACATGACAGATGAAACATTCATTGTCATGACACCATTTGTCCTTGAATGTGACAATTCCGCAGATGTTTACAGGAAGGCGCTGGATGATGCAAAACGGTTCCCCGGCAGAATAACCTGCAACATGGAACAGGATGAGTATGAAGATGCTGTCAGGAAAGCAAAACAGCACATCATCGACGGTGACATATTCCAGGTTGTCCTCTCACGGCGATACGAGATTACCACAGACCAGTCACCGCTTGAACTGTACACAGCACTGCGAAACGTGAACCCCAGCCCTTACATGTACCTTTTCGAGTTTAACGGCACAAGTATTATAGGCGCAAGCCCTGAAACCCTGCTTTCCGTGCATAACAGGAAGGTCATCACCAATCCAATCGCAGGCACATGCCCGCGCGGGAAAACAGCAGGTGAAGACGAAAAGTACGCAAAAGAGATGCTCAATGACAAAAAAGAGCGCGCAGAACACGTTATGCTTGTTGACCTGGGGCGCAACGATGTTAGGATGGTCTCAAAAGGCGGAACGGTCAAGGTAGATGATTTCATGTCTGTGCTGAAATATTCCCACGTCCAGCATATCGAAAGTACTGTATCGGGAATGCTCCGTGACGAATGCGACCAGTTCGATGCAACGCGCGCAATCTTCCCGGCAGGCACGCTCTCAGGCGCTCCCAAGATACGTGCAATGGAAATTATACACGACCTTGAGAAAGGCGCGCGGGGAATATATGGCGGAGGCGTGGGTTATTACTCGTGGAACGGGGATGCGGATTTTGCAATCGTGATACGGACGATTATCAAGAACGGGAACAAGGCGCTCGTGCAGGCAGGTGCCGGTATTGTTGCTGATTCTGACCCTGAATATGAGTATAACGAGACAGAGCGCAAGATGGCTGCCATGATTAAGGCTATCGGAGGCGCAGCATGAAAATCCTGTTCGTGAACAATAAGGATTCGTTTGTATGGAACCTTGTGGATTATGTGTCGGTGTTTGAGCCTGATACCATTGTTGTTCCAAACACGATTTCCCTTAAGGAAGTTGAGGAAATTGACCCTGATGCGATAATCATCTCTCCGGGTCCGGGTCATCCGGGGAATGCGAGGGATATCGGGAACTGCATCGAGATTATTAAAACTGCAAAAGTTCCGCTTCTTGGCGTGTGTCTCGGTCACCAGGCAATTACGGTTGCTTTTGGCGGGACGGTTAGCCATTCGCCTTCAGGACCGGTTCACGGTAAAACCGCGCAGGTTTTCCATGACGGCAGGGGTATCTACGAGGGCGTCCCAACCCCGCTTATTGGCGGAAGGTATCATTCGCTTGCAGTCGAAAAACTTCCCGGTGTGCTTGAGGTTACGGCAAGGACGGAAGACGGGATTATTATGGGAATCAGGCATAAGGAAAGACCGATATTCGGGTTGCAGTTCCATCCTGAGTCCGTGCTTACGCCTGATGGTTTGCGGATTGTGGAGAACTTTTTGAAGATAGCGCGG
>PGYG01000097.1 GCA_002839545.1 Candidatus Methanoperedentaceae archaeon HGW-Methanoperedenaceae-1 | reverse complement strand
ACCATTTCCCCGAACTCGATAAGTATTGACATTTCCTGTGTATCAATATTAATATCATGTTCCTGGACAAGAGCCATCGGGTTCGTACCGCCAATCACCGCAATCCCCAGCTTATCCTTCCCAACCTGGACGCCGAGAATATCACTGTTGGGTTCCCCCACTTCAAGGATACAGGAAAAACCAGCACCGACAAGAGCATCCAGTACCTGCTCAATCCTGTCCCGCGCAGCCATTGGAGCCTCACGCAGGTTTGCAAGTATCTTACCCGAACCCGTGTTAACCATTTCAGTGACTGATGTCAGCTCCTGTGACATGAGGACATCAAGCGGGTCGATTGTCGTACTTTCGTATGTCAGTATATCAGTAAATCTCAACGGCACCCCGTCATGTATTTCCACGACACCGCCGAACTTTGGCTTGACAGGTATTCCTGCTTTTAGCAATACCCCGTCTATGGTAATGCTGCATGCTGTAGCCAGCCCGATTTTCCCTTTATCGATGCTGACAGTTTTATCACCGGGGTGTATTATCTTGATATAGGGGCTCACAGAAAGACCGCTGTGCATTGCCTTCCTGAAAAAACCGAGAACATCTGGCAGGTCATTTTCATCAATGATTGAAATATTTGCAACGATTTTTCCTTTTCGTCCAAGCGGGTCAAAAGATACCTCGTACATGAGGCTTTCAATCCTTGAGTTTATAAACATGATGCCTGTCATTTCAATTCATATAAATACAATACGGGTTAAATAGTTACCGAAGGATAAAGTATTTTAAACAGGCAATAGGTGTATTAGCCATGAATGACAGGGCAGTTATTGATATTATAAAAAAAATTTTTATATTCAAGGGATATTCCGTGACATCATCAGGCATCTCAGACATGGTTGCTGAAAACAACAATGAGAAGCTGTTTATTAAATATGAGCCATCTACCAATATCAACAACGCAAGGTATTTTGCGGCTGATTTGAAAAGAAGCGGCGGAAAAGGCATACTTATATCAGATAATTTTGATGACAGGACACAGAGGTTTGCCTTTAATGAGGGAATTACAGTGTGGGACAGGAAAGAACTGGAATCATGGATAGGAGAGGCTGTACTTTCAGGAGCATTATCAGGAGACATTGAACCTGAACCCCTTGTTGAAGAAACAGCCGCAAGCATGTTCGGGGCGGACATGTTTTCAGCATTCCGACCGCATGTTTCAGGCGAGCCTGTGAAAAACGAACCCGCAACATTACCTGTGAAAGAGGAATACGAGAAAACGATACGGCTGTCATTGGCTTCGGTTCCCCTAAATATAGGGAAGTCAGATGCCTCATCCATAGCAAAAGAAAAAATCAGTAATGTTAAAAGCCAGAAATTAAAATTCATTCCCATCTGGTATTACCGTTATTCTTTCAGTACGCAGAAGAAGTACAAGTCAAAAACCATTGACATGTCAGGCGAAGGCGAAGGCTGTATTGACGGGTTAACGTCCGAGCCTTCAGGTAAAAAGTACAGTGATATACTGGATAATACGTTTGTACCAACCAGGAACTATGAGATTGTAAAGCCTGCTGTTGAGAAAAAGGATGCATCAGCCAGAGCCCTTGAAGCCATTATAAGGGATAATACAAGAGAAGAAAGAATCAATGAAATGATAGGTGACACGATAGTGTTCCAGCAAAAGGTATTTGCACCCGACCCGCAGGCTGTAACCCTTGAAATGGAATTAATCCACATTCCGGTATGGGAAATAGAAGGGGATAATAAAATACTTGAAATTAACGCGCATGACGGGCATATTTCAGAAAAAAACCGGAAAGGACGTGTAGAGCCGGCAGGTAAAGGGCACATAATTGATAGTGATGAAAGAGTGACTTACAAGGAGCCCAGGTCAAAAATTACGTATGACGATGCTGAATTTGTTTGAATATCTGGATTTTCAGTAATCTTTAACTTTACATAAACAATAATTAACGCAGGTGATAATATTAAGGAGTATACATTTAAGCGAGGAAGCAGTGCTGATATTGAACGGGTACGTGATGTTCTTGTGGCAAACTTCCCGTCTGGAATAACAGAAAAGGACGGAAAATACACCATAAGTTACGGCGCGTTCAAACACCTTTCGGTATGGCTAAACGGCAAGAAGCTGTGCGTGGATTCCGAATCCGAGATGGGCGTTTCTGATGAGGTTGCTTTTGAAACCAATAAACGTTACAGGACTTTCCTTCAGGAATCGACTGGTTATTCTGCAAAGGAACGGCTAAAGCAAGCCAAAAAAGAAGTCAGTAGTTAAGGGGTTAATTTGTGGGATGTCCTGGAAAGGCGTGATATACCGGTAAGCCTTCGCATCTGCGCAGGAACAGACGGCTCTGTTACGCTGCTTCTTGAACTGCTAACCGGTAAAACCGTAAACGTGGAAACAAAAGAGCAGAAAGCAGTAAAAGCCACGCCTGAGGTCGCAAGGCTTCTGGATATTGAAGCAGGGGATGAGGTTAATGAGCGGCTTGTCGTCCTGACAGCAGGGGATACGGTGTATGTCCTTGCAAAATCCCTTGCGCCTGTTAAAAGGATGCCGCCTGATGTCAGGAAGGATATGATCCAGGCAGATATTCCCATAGGCAGGATTTTGCGTGACCATAAGCTTGAAACACGCCGTGACATTATTGATATGAAAATTACTGCCAACACTTTTTTTGGCGGGCTTCCGGTTCTCTCAAGAGAGTACTGTATAATCCATAACAACAGCATCCTGATGTGGATAAACGAGTTTTTCCCTGTGGATGACAGGTGGGATGCTGCAAGGTTCTGATTGTCTGGTTGCTGGCTTCAGGGAAAATAACCCGTTTCCTTTAGAGAAGCGCCTCTTCCAGTTTACCGAGATATCGTGCGACAAACCGTTCTCCTCTGAACCCGTTTTTCTTTGCAAGCTTTTGAAGCGCCGAATAAATTCCGCTGCTGTATTGTGCTGCTTTTTTCTCCTTCATGGCAAGTTCCTGCGGCAATATTTCCTGCGCTGCCAGCCTGAGGATGTATTTCCGGGTTCCATTGTGTATTTTGAGTTCCGGCGCAATACGCAAAGCCAGTTCCACCACTGCTTTATCAAGAAACGGGACCCTGAGTTCAACAGAGTTCGCCATTGTAACTGCATCGTCCCGCTCAAGATTGTTTTCCGCGATATTCTGGAAATCATTCCACAGTGCAGATTGAAGTTCTGTATGGTTCATTGACTCGTACCGTTTGTATCCTGCAAAAAGTTCATCAGCGCCCTGACCTGATAACATCACGCGGATGCCGTCATTGTGTGCGTCTTTTGATGCAAAAAACAGGGGCATGGCAATGCTTACTTTTAAGGGGTCGCAAGATTCAATGGCTTTTATTACATCGGGAAGAGATGCCTCCACATCATTTATTGTAAGCTCGTGCAGGTGCAGTTTATCCTTCATGCCAAGAAGCAGCGCCGCTTTTTTTGTCTGCATTATATCATGCGAGCCTGCCATGCCCACAGAATACAGCTCCGCATCAGGACATAGCGCGGCAATGAGAGAGCTGTCAAGACCGCCTGAGAACGCAAGCGCGGAGGGCGTGTAACGCCGTTTTTTAACAGCTTTTTCAATTGCATTATACAGCATCTTTGAAGCTGTGTTCTCATCTGTTATCTGCTCTCCCGCATTAAAACCACTGACTCTTTTTTCGTTAATCTTTCCGGCGCGGTAGGTAAGCATGTATCCGGGCTTGAGAGAATAAATTTCATTCATCCCGATTGCATACAGCGCCTTTTTCTCGGATGCAAAAGCAAACCCTGCGCCTGTATTGTAATAAAGCGGTTTTACACCCACCGGGTCGCGGGCAAGCAGGAGTTTTCCATCGCAGGCGCAGGCAAATGCATAGTCGCCATCCAACATTTGAATCGCTTTTTCTATGCCTTTTGAGCTAATCAGGGCAAAAAGCGCCTCGCTGTC
>PGYG01000096.1 GCA_002839545.1 Candidatus Methanoperedentaceae archaeon HGW-Methanoperedenaceae-1 | reverse complement strand
CAACGGTTGCCCCGTATTCCTATCGGCGCCGCAACAGTTAAAATAATTTAAGCGCAATGCGCTTGCTAATCCGCCGTTCCTTTTCCTCAAGACTGCGCCGAAAATCTCATATCATAATCCCACTATTATAAGAGTCCACTAAACAAAATTAAATAACGGGGTCTACAGGAGAAAAATTCCAATGGGTGTAAATCACAATCATCTCAAACAATTGTTCCTGAACAAAGATTTCATTATTTCAAACCATGCAAGAGTTAGAATGTTCCAACGAAATATTTCAACCGAAGACATCAAAGAGGTTGTATTTCAAGGAGAAGTTATTGAAGATTACCCTGACGACGAACCGTGCCCTTCGGCTTTATTACTTGGATTCACAGAAGGAATCCCATGTCATATAGTCATCTCTCAATGCAAAGACCATGCAAGAGTAATTACTGTTTACATACCGGAAAAACATAAATGGGTTGACCACAAAATAAGGATTGGTAAATTATGATTCCAGACAAGTGCAGTTTCTGTAAAGGCAAGCTGGTTAAAGGAAAGACCGAATTTGTAGTTAAGGCTAACGATGAAATGCTTGTCATCAAAGATGTTTCCGCACTCGTATGTAGTGAATGCGGCGAGGCTTACTATTCTCCCGATGAATCCGGGAAAATCGATAAGATTATGAAGAAATTCCATAAATCCTATTGCAGCAGGTGAGTTGAGCCTCAATGAAGTTACTGCGTAGATTCATTCTTTTTTAAGCATCGAAAATTAAGAAGCGCCCCTCAACACACGGCGCCCTCCCCTACCCAAAAGACTGCCCCCCTCATCTGCACACGTAGGCGCAGGCGCTCGACTTCAACCGCAGGGTTCGTTTGAGTTCGTTTTGAGTTCGCTGTTTCATAAAAAAATGCTGCCATGCTTTGGTTTCATCGTGCTCTTAGATGAGTGCACACCAACGGTTGCATCGGTTTCCTATCGGCGCCGCAACAGTTAAAATAATTTAAGTGCAATGCGCCTGCTAACCTGCCGTCCCCTTTACACAGAGACAGCGCCATCATCTGCACACAAAGGCGCAGGCGCTAGAATTCAACCGCAGGGTTCGTATGAGTTCGTTTTGAGTTCGCTGTTTCATAAAAAAATGCTGCCATGCTTTGCGTTCATCGTGCTCTTTACGATGGGTGCACGCCAACGGTTGCCCCGTATTCCGATCGGCATCGGCGTTTTTTCAATGTTTTCCACGTATTTATTAAATTTATTGCCATCTTTGTATCGTGACCGTTACATTATATGTTGGTACTATCAAACTAACCGCAGATGAACGCGAATAAACGCAGATACGCTGCCTGAATATCTGCGTTCATCTGTGTTTATCTGCGGTTTCGCCAACACGAATTGTAACGGTATCTTTGTATCCAAAGCTTTATACGAAATCAACGAATAAATATAAAAATATAATTAATTATCAGAGGTCTTTATGAAAAAGATGAGTTTACTATTAGCAATAATAGTTGCAATAACAACAATTGCAGGATGTGTGGATAAGCCTGATATTGATTTAGAAATAACCTGGAAAGATGTAACAGGCGATATTATATTTGTAAAAAACAACATGTTAAAAAAGGACACCCGGACTATTGAAGTTATTGTAAAGAACAAAGACAGCTCTATTTTAGAGGGATTGGTTTTGAGGGTTAATTCCAGTATCCCAAATTTCAAAATTACACCTGATTATGTTAATGTAATGACTTTGGGTCCAAAAGGAGACTCAAGTTCAAACTCATCAACTTTCGAACTTGAAAGCTTTAACACACCTGCCGGCAGCTACGATATTTGGTTTCAAGCAGAATATAATGGAATGATTCTAAAAAGTAAAAAAATTAAAGTAGATATTTATTGATGTGAAAATCATCCGCCAAAAAGGTGCGCAGCTACATGATTGCCATCATAATCATACAAGCCAAATTCAGGACAAAACAGATAATTTTAAATATTGTGCAGGTTTAGAACATATTGTTCAGCATAATAACCTGGACAATGTGTATTTGTGTATTATACACAAACAAGTATGGTGGAACTAAGAGATTTAATAAAACTAACAAATCTCGGGAGACGGACAATGGAAGTATGGAATTGGACCCAACCTGTTGATAGGATATGGAAAGTGGTATCGGATAGCGAAAAAGGGACTATCTTTGTATACAACGAGAAACACGAACTTATTCTTGAGAAAAAAGGGCTTAGTAAAGAATCTGTTGCGCTAATTGAAGACAACTTCTTCAAACATGTCGCAGACAACCTGGTAAAGAAAAAACCAGAAAAACAGTACAACAATAACCCCATGTACGCTTAGCTGCATGGCTTGGATCTGGTAAAACACCCGAAATAGAGGCACTCTTCGCGCTGGATTTGTGGAATCTCCACATTGCTGTCCATAAATCTAACCTTTGCACCCCTGATCAGGACAGCAGGAATACCTTCATCAGCCTCGCCCATAAGCAACTGCGCAGCCGAGACAAGGTTATCGGCAGTTGCGCATCTTGTTATTGTCAGTGGTTTCCCGAAAAGGTCACGCTTTCCCCGCGCATCCTCAACAGGCTCAATACCAGCGCACCCAAGTGCTATACCAACGCATCCAAGGCGCAGTGGCTGAGTCCTGCTGTCCCCGACAATCACGGCAATCTTGCACCCGTACTCTGCCATCAGATTTTCCCGGATTAATTCTGCGCTCCTTTTCGGGTCAGCAGGAAGCAGTGAAACATATCCTTCAGGCACGTTTGAGCTGTCAATCCCCGCACTCGGGGACAGCACGCCTTTTGTAATCGTGACAACAACACCCGGAATCCCGCCAAGTATTTCATCTGATTCCCTGAGAATGAGTTCCATTTTTCGCGGGTCGGTATCATAGGTTTTCGACATTTCAAGAGCTTCGGGTGACGGCACGACTTCATCCAGCCTGACAATCCTGCCTTCCGCAGTTGCCACAGCAGATTCTGCAAGAACGATGATGTCGTTCTCCTGCGGCACAATACCTGAAAGTGCCATTGCCTCAACAAGCACCTTCACCATGTCCTCCCCTGCCATGATAATTGGCGTCTTTATCCCGAATAACCGCATGACCCGAACTCCTTCATTATCTTTATAGCGCAAAAATCCCCGCACATGGTACACGGTCCTTCATCAGGCGCCAGTTCCCGTGCACGCTCGCTGTCGATTGCAAAGCACATCTGTCCATCCCAGTCAAGCTCAGCCCGCTTCCTGGCAAGGTTCAAATCCTGCTCACACGCGCCGTATTTCACAGAATCCCCGATATGTGCTGCTATCTTAAATGCAATCAGCCCCTCCCGTACCTGCTCCGGACCCGGAAGCCCAAGGTGTTCAGAAGGCGTGATATAACACAAATAATCCGCACCCGCACCGCTTGCCAGGCTCGCGCCCACGCATCCTGCAATATGGTCGTATCCAACTGCAACATCCGTTGGCAGGGGTCCTGCGACAAACAGCGGGAATCCTGCCTGTTGTTTCTGGAATTTCACATACTCAGCAATCCTGTCAGCGCGCACGTGTCCTCCAGTTCCCTCAATGATTACCTGAACGCCCTCGGAGCTGGCACGTTTTGCAAGTTCAGCGTTCTTTCGTATTTCAGCAAGCTGTGCCCCGTCCCTTGCATCATGAATGCATCCGCTGCGCATGGTATTGCCAAGTGAAAGTACAATATCATGTTTTTTCAGGATTTTAAGTATCTCGCCAAAATTCTCAATAAACGGGTTCTCGCACCTGTTAATCATCATATACGCTGCCGTAATTGAGCCGCCCTTGGACACAACGCCCATTACCCTTTTGTCGTCTTTCAGCGCGTCCAGCGTTTTCCTGTCAATGCAGTGGAGCACAAACGAGCTTACACCCTCCTCTGCCTGCTTTCGTATTGTGTCAAGAATATCCTCAACTGTAATATTTTTAAGTCCAATCTCGGCAACGGTCTGGTATATGGGTACTGTTGTTATCGGAAGGGTGGTGTTTTCGAATATTGTTTTACGTATTCCCGTAATATCCCCGCCCATGGAAAGGTCGGTTATGGTATCAGCACCGTACTTTTCGGCAACAAGCGCTTTCTTTACTTCCTCGTCCGGGTTGACCTTTGTGGATGACGTTCCAAGGTTAACATTGACCTTTGTGGAAAGTCCTTTCCCGATACCAACATGTTTACCGTTTCGGCTCATTATAACAACACTGCCATCAGCAACATGCTTTATAAGCACACCAATATCCATGTTCCCGGCTTTTGCCACGGCTTCCATTCCTGGTGTTACAATCCCCTGCCTTGCGTTTTCAACCTGCGTTTTCATTATATTCCTGCCATCTCGATAATCTTCGCGGTGTTTTCATGATTGCCAACAGGCATGATATGAACACCGTCACACAATCCGCGCAATTCACTAATCAGTCCTGCCGCTATTTCCATCCCTTCTTTTTCAGGATTCGCTGCATTTTGCATCCTGCTGATTATCTCATCCGGAACACGGATACCTGCAATATTTGAGTTCAAAAAATCCGCACTTTTTACGGACTTCAGGGGTATTATTCCTGCTATAATTTTCACATCAGGGTTGTACTTTGACCTTATGCTGTAGACCTGTTCCATAAATCCTGAAAATGAATTTGTATCAAAAACAGCCTGTGTCTGGATAAAATGAATTCCTGAGCTTATTTTTTTCCGAAACTTAATTAATGCAACTTCACTCAATTCCGTGTTTGTCACAGCACCGGCGAAGATACGGGTTTTACCTTCAAGTGTATTTCCTGAAAAATCATATCCCCGATTCAGCTCACGCACCAGTTCAAGAAGCTGGACAGAATCAAGGTCATACACAGGTTTTGCACCTTTATGGTCTCCTTTTACAGGATGGTCGCCAGACATTACAAGGATGCTGTTTATCCCGAGAGACGATGCACCGAGAAGTTCTGACTGCAACGCAAGCCGGTTCCTGTCCCTGCATGTCATGTGCATTATTGTCTCGTATCCCTTACTCCGCAGGATACTGCATGCTGCAAGAGGGCTCATCCGCATCACTGCGCACTGGTTATCAGTGACGTTTATGGCATCTGCCACACCGTCCAGAAGTGCCGCGTTCCTTAGCATCTGCGTTGTATCTGTACCTTTCGGAGGGCTTACCTCTGCTGTTACGATGAACTTCCCTGAGCCAAGTGTTTCCATTAAATTCACGTTT
>PGYG01000009.1 GCA_002839545.1 Candidatus Methanoperedentaceae archaeon HGW-Methanoperedenaceae-1 | reverse complement strand
GCTTACAAGGGATGAACTGCGGTTTAAGGCAATGGTTGATGATGCATGGAGCGAGCTTGCGTATAAAGGGCTTGTGGATGAGCCGCTGTATGGTGACCTGAATGCTTTTATTGATAAGACGCAGGTGAGGGTTACGGGTAGTGTTAAGGTGAAGCTGTATAAGGGCAGTGCAAAGGTTGTTGCGAGGAGTTCAGGGTTTGCATTGTATTCTGCTGAGCTGAGTTCTTTTGATAGCTCAACGATTGACCAGAAGGACGCAGAAGGGTTCTGTAAGTATCACGGGTTCCAGGCGCGGATGTTTAAGAAGTTGTAGGGTCGGGTGGAGTGGGGGTTAGTGAAAATCCATGTTAGATGATAAGATAATAATTAAAAAACTTGACAGGGACGAAATTGAAAGAAATCTCAGGCAGGAACTTAAAGGCGTGGATATTGATAAAATCTCAAAAGAGGTTCGAACAGAAGTAGATGAAGCGGCAAAAAAGAAAATAATCTAAAAATAATTAATAAAATTATTGGAAAGTATTAATACCAATTAAAACTTCTTCATAATAGTGGAGTATTTTGATATATTAACGGAAATTTTACCTGAAGAGGTATATAAATCAATTATCATTTCGGGAGTAATTTACTTTCTATTAGTTTATTATGGTACAAAACAATGGGGGAAATTTTCAGATTTCGATAAAGTTGTTTTTTCTATAATATCGGGGACTATTGTTTTTTATTGTTTTGTATTTCCACTTGTCTTCTTAATAATGTCCTTAAATATATTTTCTAAAAATACAATATTTAATGACACTGATTTAGTTTTGTACTCAAACATAGTTATTTTTTTTATAATAATCTATTTATCTGTGTTTAGATTTTACAATGGTAATAAACCATTAAGGCATGATAAAATCTTTTTAAACCCAAATATATTTTTAAGTATAATAGTTACACCAATTGTTATAATTTATTATATATTATTACTAGTCTCTATGTTCACAATATATAAAGAAATTTTTGCATTAACTATAATGAATATTTTTATTTCACTCCCCCTTTTTTTAGTATTTCACTTAACATTCACAAAAATTTTCTCGAAAAAAGAAGAAATACCTGATTACTTAAAAAAAGAGTTTTTTCTAAAACCATTTATATTAAATAATAAAAAATTGGCTATTTCATTCATGGTAATAATTTCCATTTCAGCGGCTTTAATAGGAATGTATGGTTTAAATACGACATACGAATTAGTTAATCATAATGAAAATAGACTTGAAATAACAGATTTAGATATTAATCGGGGAGGTAATATAACTATTTCACCAGTGGGTAACTT
This sequence comes from Candidatus Methanoperedentaceae archaeon HGW-Methanoperedenaceae-1, assembly GCA_002839545.1. Lineage (GTDB taxonomy): Archaea > Halobacteriota > Methanosarcinia > Methanosarcinales > Methanoperedenaceae > Methanoperedens_A. The sequence continues at coordinate 24,070 of PGYG01000009.1, read as the reverse complement.
TTACATAACACAAATATACAGAATAAAATATCAATTCATACCTTGGGTTAAAATAACATCTAATATCTCTTTAGTGGACTCTTCTGGAAAGCCATATACACAACATGAAAATTATTCATTTAATGGAAAAAACGACGTAATAATAAGTAATTCAAGATGGAGTACGATAAACGCGTCTCTAATTGGAATAAAACCGGATAATTTACCTCGAATATATACTCTTGAGAAAAAGGAAGTTAACGAAACACATCAAATATGGAACATTAGTTTTACTAATCCGTATGAGTTTTATATTAAAATTTATAGACTAAACATCGTGAATGATGAAAAACTTAAACTTAATGATTATAAAATAAATAATTTAGATTTTGATAAAGAAAAACTCGATGAATCAATAAAAAATCCAGTTTATAAAAATATAATAACAATCAATGATATTGGGATTTGGGGTAAGAACGTTAATCCAAATCAATCAATTTCTTTATTTTTTGAAATAAATAATGCATCTTGAAACATCACATAGTGTTTTAATAGATGGGCCCACTGCGATTTGAACGCAGGACCTTTCGGTTATCAGCCGAACGCTCCACCTGGCTAAGCTATGGGCCCAATGCTCTCGCCAATATAACGCCATCTAATTTAAAACTTGTCTTTGTTTTTAACTCAGGCAAGCATTTTACAATAATCTGGTCGGTTAGAAAACATTAACCTAAAACATTTTCAATACCCATGCACTCCCATCCAAAGCCAATACTAAAACGAGATTTATTACTGTGCCAAAAAAAATAAAAAAAAGGTGGAAACTATTACCCACCACTTACTGCCGGAAGAATTGAAATCTCATCAGCATCCTTCACAGGGCTGTCAAGACCGCTTAAATGCCTGATATCCTCACCATTCACGTACAGGTTAACAAACCTCCTGACCTCGCCTTTGTCAAGGATACGGCGCTCAAAATCAGGACCTAAATCCTCGACCAGTTTATCAAGTACCGCTTTAACGGTTGTATCGCCAAGTTCAAGTGTCGTTTCGCGAGCTTTTGTCACATTGCTCAATGCCGAAGAAAATCTTATTTTAACCATTCCATATCACCTTCATGCACCAGATACAGGCGCAGCTTCATTATTACGAATATCTTGTTTATGTGCCAGCAGCGCCTCAAACTCTGCCATTGTGGGTTTAATCACCTTCGGGCGCACCAGTGATTTTAGTATTGTATCCTGCGCCTTCAAACCGTTTCCTGTCACATAGACGACAACCCTTTCATCAGGCTGGATATGCCCGCTTTCAACAAGTTTCTTCAAACCTGCAACAGTCGTCCCGCCTGCTGGTTCTGTAAATATGCCCTCTGTACGGGCAAGAAGATGGATTGCCTGGATAATTTCATCATCTGTCGGAGAAGCTGCATAACCGCCTGAGCTGAGTATTTCCTTCTTTGCATAGTAACCGTCTGCCGGGTTTCCTATTGCAAGGCTGTGCGCCACGGTTTCGTAATTCCTGACAGGTATTACTTCCTCATCATTCTGGACTGCTGTTGAGATGGGTGAACAGTTAAGAGGCTGTGCACCTGACATTTTAACAGTGCCGCTGTCCACAAAACCCACGCGCTCAAGTTCCCTGTATCCGCGGGATATGGCACACAGAAGCGCGCCGCTTGCAAGAGGTGCAACCACATGGTCAGGAACTTCCCAGTTCAACTGCTCTGCTGTTTCAAATGCCAGCGTCTTTGAACCTTCTGTATAGTACGGGCGGATATTGATGTTCACAAAACCCCAGTCAGGATGCGAATCCGCAACCTCGCTTGCAAGGCGGTTGGCATCGTCATAGGTGCCTTCCACTGCAATGACATTTGGACCGTAGATGAGCATCTGGACGATTTTTCCCATCTCGATTGTTGAAGGGATAAAAATATAAGCAGGAAGTCCGGCTTTTGCCGCATGTGCGCCCACTGCTGCTGCAAGGTTGCCTGTGCTTGCGCATCCTACTGCTTTTATATCGAATTCAAGGGCTTTGGAGACTGCAACCGATGTTACCCTGTCCTTAAACGAATTGGTCGGGTTCACGGATTCATCAAGGATATAGAGTTCCTTTAAACCGAGTACTTTCCCGAGGCGCTCAGCCCTGTGGAGCTTGTTGAATCCTGCACCGAGGTCAATCCTTCTTTCGGATTCCACTGGTAAGAAGTCGGCATACCTCCAGATGGATTTGGGACCGGATTTTATTTTTTCCTTGCTTACGTTATTTGATATGTAATCCCAGTCGTAATTGACTTCAAGAGGACCGAAACATTCATAGCAGGTATTCTGGATACCGGCTGGATATTCGGCACCGCATTCCCTGCATTTCAATCCGATAACATGACTCATTTAATCTTCACCTGTACTTAGTACAACATTACCATATATAATATTTGTTGTGGTAAAGCATTACTGTGGGTAATATAGCGATGGATATAATTAAGAGATGGTCTTGATTTTGAAACCACTGAGAGCACAGTAATGATTTTTGGAATTGGCAGGGGAAAATATAAAGGTACAACTCCTGAATTTAAAAGATAACTTTATCTGATTACAAATGTATACAAATGTACTATGATCGTTTCAAATGCTTCAACTCTAATTCTTCTTGCAAAGGTTGGAGTTGTGCGCAAATTCATCGATGCATTTGGAGTGATAACAATTCCCGGCGAAGTGGTAAAAGAAATTATAGCAGGGGATACATTTGATTCAAAAATACTGGAAAAAGAGATCAACGACAACCACATTGTAGTGAAAAAAATAAGATCAAGCACGGAAAATGTGTTAAAAGAATTCAAGATGCACGAAGGAGAAGCCGAAGCATTCGTTTTATATAATGAATGCAGCGCAAAAGTCATCCTGACCGATGATGGTGAACTGATTAAGTTATGCAAACTATTTGATATCCCATTCATCAACGCTTTAGCCATCATTACGCGAATGTTTGAAAAAGGTATCCTGACACACATAGAGGCATGCGAATATTTACAGAAATTAAATGATTATGGAAGATACTCAGAAAAAGTATATGATTATTTTAAGCAGGAGGTGAACTGCCCGTGACAATATCAATCAGGTATGAACCAGCAAAAGACCTTGAGTTCATAACAGAATTTATGGGAGTGAACAGGTCAAAAATGCTGCGTGAATTAATCGATGAAGGCAGGAAAATGAAATCGATAGAACTTTATAAGCAGGGGAAGGTAAGTTTGGGTCTGGGTGCAAAGATTGCAAAACTTTCCCTCTCAGAATATCTGGATATGTTGAAAGAATATAACATTTCTATCAATATCGATGTGGATGATGCTAAAAAAGCACTTCAATATGCAAGAACAGTTATTTAGGATAGTAAAAAAACCCTTTTCGAATCCAGAAGCCTCAATGCCACAGCACTAAAATCATCATAACACGCAATAAGGTACAGCAGCAAAAAAATCGGTGTGGAATACATCCACATCCCAACAATAATCGGCGGCATCCCGAACAGAATCCCCATAATATGCCCGTACACCTTTTTATCACCAAGCCTGTCCCAGTCCGCACTTACTGTCAGGTTACCCTTCCTGAATACAATCTTATAATCAAGACCGTGATACTTCACAAACAGGATATGCCCGATCTCATGGAAAACAACTGACACCCCAAGAAAAACCGCCATTATACAAAGGTACTTGCCAAAGGCGTAAAGTATCGTACCAACGGATGGGGATAATGCCGGCATAATAATTACCTACGCTTTCCTCAGGTCAAAAACATACCGCTTTACTCTCATGGCAACATTCCCGCAATCCCGGTAAAACTCAATGTGCCATCCCTTATCTTCAAGCAGTTTCCTGAAATGGTCAACCTCGAAGTCCTTCTTGAATGTGTAAAAATGAACGACACCCCCTGGTCTCAGGAGAGCTCCCGCATGGTCTAAAAAATAATCATGCCCGTAAGGTGTGGGCATAACAATCCTGTCAAATAGCTTACTAAAAGGAGCAACTGCGCAGTCAGCAAGCACAACACCAGCCTCAACACCGTTGAGCTCAAGGTTCTTTTTAAGCAGACTGCAAGCAACCGGATTTATATCAAGCCCTGTGATATTAACATCCCTGTTTTTCTTAATCTGGATAAGAAACGGTCCAACCCCGCAAAACATTACCAGCACTTCCTCACCGTCTTTTACTTCCTGCACAATCCTGCCGCGTTCATAAGCCAGCTTTCCTGAAAAATACGTCCCTGCAATATCCACATGGAACAAGCAGTTATTTTCCCTGTGAATCGTTTCCGTCCTGCCGCCAAGAATCAGCTCAAACTGCCCTACACGCATTCCGTCCCTGTGCGTTCCCGTTTTCCTGAGAACACACCTTACATCCCGCCTTCCGGATACAAGCGCTTCTGCGATGAGATGTTTTTCATCCTCAAGCGCCATGGGAATATTGATAATCGCAATATCCCCGATTACCTCAAAACGTTTCGGGACAAGCCGCAGTTTTTCATCTGGCAATAAATTTCCAAGAGCGGACTTAAGGGACATGGTTTCGTAAAAAATAAAAACTAAACACCAGGCTTCCAAAGCGCGCTTGCAAGCATGATGGCTTTTGAATAATCCCCTCGTACACGGGATGTATCCACAAACACCTTATCCATCAACACAGGTGCGCCGTAACCGTGCCCGCCTCCGAGGAATACAAGCGTCCTGAAAATGAGGTTTCCCGATATCCCGTCAGGTGCCAGAATGAAATTCGCATCCATTATAGCCTCTTCTATCAGGATGGAATAATTCTTTGCATTAATGCCCGATTCACACGCCATCTGTGTTACAACTTCTGCTTCATCAAGCGTCCTGTCAACCTGTGCATGCCTGCCCCTGTCTTCAAGCCGTCCGCCTGAAAGCACCCCCACCTTTAATTCAAATCCAAGACGTGAGATGTGTTCAGCGCCGCGTTTAACCAGTTCAATTTTATCTTCGGCAGAATTGCCTTCATCAATACCAACAGGCGCAAGGAAAAACGGAATGCCTCCTGCGGTTTCAAGAAGCGCGACACGGTATAATTTACCAATCCCGAATGTTTTTTTCAATATTGAAAGCGTTTTTGTTGCACTGAGTGTTCCCCTTATTGCCCCGTCTATTTCTCCACTATAAAGTAATTCAACCAGTGTCTTTGAGGGATTTGCTGAATGTATTATATCAAGGTCAGTATTTGTCGCCAGGATTTCGCCTTCATTTCCTACAAGGACAACATCGGCATAATCCCTGGCTTTTTCCGCACTTCTAATCAGTTTTTCAGAAATATCCCCAATACCAACGCCTATTCTTGCGTGATTGCTTTTTGCTTTTCGTTCGATTTCGGAAAGGATATTCATCTTAACTCTTCTTTCCAAGCTCCCTTGAGCGTTCACTTGCTGCAATAACTGCGTTCATCATGGCAACCCTGACACCGCACTGTTCCATTACCCTTATTCCCCTGCTTGTGGTTCCGCCAGGTGATGTAACCATGTCCTTCAAATCCCCTGTGTGCGTCCCGTTATCAAGCACCATTTTAGCAGCGCCGAGTACAGTCTGTGCTGCAAGCAGTCTTGATGTTTTCCTGTCAAGACCTTCATGGACGCCGCCGTCAGCAAGGGCTTCTATTATCATGAAAACATACGCAGGACCGCTGCCCGATAATCCTGTTACTGCATCCATAAGATGCTCAGGCAGGATAACCGTCTTTCCAATGGCATTGAATAAACTGGTCGCAACCCCTGCATCTTCCGTGGATACAGCCGTCCCGAGGCATATTGACGATATCGCCTCTTTTACAGTTGCTGCAATATTGGGCATTACCCTTACCACTTTTGTGCCTGAGGGAAGGGCGTTTTCATACGTTTCTAAAGAGACACCGGCTGCTATTGATATGACCAGCCTGTTCTTTACCGAATCTTTTATTTCCTCAAGTACGACTGGCACAATATTCGGCTTAACCGCAATTATAATAATATCTGATTTTTCAACAGCGTCGCAGTTATCCCCGCAGGCTGTTAGACCATTTTCCTTTTCCATAAGCTGCAATTTTGCAGAATCCCTATCACTTGCATAGATGTTTGAAGGCTTGACCAGTTTTGCATGAAGTATTCCTTTAATCAGGGCTTCACCCATTTTTCCGGTCCCGATAAATCCGATTTTTTTATTAGTAAGGTCTGTCGGCGTCATTTTAGCACTGTCCGGTACATTAAAGTGGCTGAATCGATAAAAAGATTTTCATGAACATGCCTGATATGAATTTGTTGAATCTTAATATGAATCCGGCATATTTAAATGCTGGAAGATAAGTTTAGAATAAAATGGATTGGAAAGTAAGTGTGGACTTCAAGCAAACTGTATTATTAGGACTATCAAGTTCAGTGACCGGAGGAGTGGTTTACAGTTACATCATATCACTTGACCAGTCTTATTTTGCCCCTGCGCTTGGTGTTGTAGCCGGATTGTTTGGCGGTCTTGGTATTGCCGCAAAGTCCATATTTTCCGGCGAAAAAATCTATGATGAAATACCATTAAGTAAACTTGCGAGTCATATAGTATTCGGCATCATGGCACTGGTTTTCGGATATATATTTGTATTTTATTTCGTTCAACTAACAAACCCTGCCATTCATGATGCACTTCTGCGCCCTGTGGAGCAGGGCACATTGGATGTTTTTCTGATGCAAACAATGGGCGTACCTGATATTCTGGGAGCAATACTCGGTGCACTATGTTCTGCCGCAATACCCCTGATTTTCAGGGATAAAATTATGGTTTTAATTGATAAATTCAAATTTAACCAGTTTCACTGAGTTTTAAAATAGCAGCGGCAATATCGCCATTAGATTCCAAAAGGGCATTCCGTGCAGTTTCTTCACTTGAAGAGGTCTGTTCCATCACGAGTTTGATGTCCCCGTCCGGGATGGATAACTTGCGTGCAACTTCCTGCGGAGTGCCGACAACCTGGTATGTCTTGGTGCCGCGCGCGTCCATTATTGTGACTTCGGCATCCTTGAAGACTATATCCTTGTCAGATGTCCGTATAATGACTTCTTCTACGTTTTCGACTTCATTGATGTCAATTCCCATCTGCTTCATCATGGAAGCCATTTTCTTGGGATTCATCCCCCTTCCGCCGAGTCCTGGGAACAATTAGATCACCCGCAGCTGCTGCATCCGCTTCCGCATGACGCATTGGGGTTATCGATAATAAACCCGTTTCCGTATTCATTGTCGATGAAATCGATTTTCAGTTCCTTGATATCATCCTCAATATCCTTGCTGTAGAATATCTTGATACCATTACTATTTATTTCACCGTCACCTGATTCAGGGGATTCTGCAAGGGTAAGTCCGTACTGGACTCCGCTGCAACCGAATCCTGCTGCAAAGATGCGCAATCCGTGGTCGGTTTTATTTTCTTTTTCAAGCATCTGTTTCAGTTCTCCAGCTGCTATTTCTGTTATCTCAATCATTTGAATCTCCGTTCTTTCCTTATGTTTTTGTGATATATAAAAACATATCATTGCATTTTAATAGATTGCCACTTCAATAGATTATTTTGCGTCATTGAAGCCAGTTTCATAACTACAATCACAATCCAGCCATTTTTAAAGAAAGTACTATCTGGAACGGTAAAGGGACAATAAAACTAATAAAATTTATATGTACTTAAAGCGTAAGCAGGAAAAACCATGAGCGTAAATGTAAACCGCTTCAAATGCGGATATTGTGGAGCATGTGTGGGTGTATGCCCTGCAGGTGCACTTGAACTTATAGAAACCTGGATAGAGGTTGAAAGCACCTGTACAGACTGCGGTATCTGTGCAAAAATCTGTCCGGTTGGAGCACTGGAGGTTGAATGAAAGATAAGTATGACGTAATTGTCGTTGGAGCAGGACCAGGGGGTTCAATTGCCGCCAAAACCTGTGCAGAAGGCGGGCTTGATGTTTTACTTATCGAAAAAAGACAGGAAATCGGCGACCCAGTAAGATGCGCAGAAGGCGTAAGCAAGGATGGACTGATAAGACATATCCAGCCGGATAAAAGATGGATTTCTAAAGAAGTGAAAGGCTCTAAGATAATAGCTCCTGACGGGACTGAGATCAGGATGTCGGAAGGGGCTTCCAGCCAGAAGGCAGGGTACACGCTTGAGAGGAAGGTTTTTGACAGGGCACTTGCCCAGCAGGCTGCAATGGCAGGTGCGGAAGTGATGGTAAAGACGCGAGCCACCGGATTATTACATTCAAACGGTGCTGTCTGCGGTATTAAAGCAATGTACATGGGAGAAAACCATGACATAAAAGCCAATATTGTAATAGGGGCAGACGGTGTTGAATCCAAGGTCGGAAGATGGGGGGGAATCGATACGACAATGAAACCCGTTGATATTGAAACCGGTGCCCAGTTCCTTGTTTCTAATATTGATGCAGGTGAATATAGCAAGTTCTACATGGGCGGGGAGTACGCCCCAGGAGGATACTTATGGTTATTCCCGAAAGGAGAACACACGGCTAATGTCGGACTTGGAATACTTGGAAGTAAATCCGAAAAAGGTATGGCTCTTTCCCTTCTCCAGAAATTCATGAAAAACCACATGCCTGATGCAAGGATACTTGAAATGGTGGTGGGCGGCGTTCCTGTAAGCGGTCCGATTAAACAGACCGCCACCAACGGGCTTCTTCTTGTCGGGGATGCTGCGCGGCAGTCCGACCCTGTGACTGGCGGCGGAATTATCAATGCCATGGATGCAGGAAAGATTGCAGGAGAGGTCTGTATTAAAGCCTGTAAAGCAGGGGATTATTCAATGAATACCCTTCAGGAGTACGAGGACAGGTGGCGCGATACTTTCGGGAAAAGCCTGAGTAAATCCCTCAAGGTCAAGAACATGCTGCTTAAATTTTCAGACGAACAGCTAAACCAGCTTGCACATTCCCTTGTCGGGGAAGATGTAAGCAGGATGACACTTCCTGCCGTGCTTAAGATTCTTGCAACGAAAAATCCCAAGATGCTCTGGGAAATGCGGTCTCTTTTTTAGTGAAAGCTTTTTTAGATATAATTCAGGCATCCACCCCCACTGGTTAGATGCCTGAAAAACTAATTATTCCTTCCCGAAGAAGCTCCTCATCATCGGGTGCATTTCCATCATCTGCTCACTTGCAATATCCTCATACAGCCTGTACATGATACTCACAGTCAGCAAAAGACCAGTTCCGCCTGCACCGCCAAGTGTTCCCATAAGACTTGCAACAAGTGTCAGGAAACCGATAAATGCGCCTCCTATTACCGTTACCCTCGGGATATACCTCTGCATAACACGCTCAAGACTGCCGCCTGTTCTCCTGAATCCTGGAATCTGCATCCCTGAATTGTGAATCTTCGCAGCAACGCTTTTCGCACCCATTCCTGTTGTTTCAATCCAGAACAGTGCGAAAATTATACCGCCGACAATAAGCATGAAAGCATCTGCCGCAACATGTAAAATAATCTGCCATATTGCAGGCGGTGCAACACCAAGACTTGTAAACTGGGATGAAACCAGTGAAGGAATCCAGTCATTCGGGCTGTTAATAGGTGAAATGTAATACATCAGACCGTTTATGGGTATCGTTGACCCTGACGCTGGATCTGAATATTCGCCCAATATCGTTATACCCCTGCTTGAAAGGATAAGCCCCATCATCTGGAGGTTTGCCTGGAGCGCCCTTACAAGAATCATCGGTAAGACACTCGCATAAATAAGTTTTACTGGGAACCTGCCGCGCGCACCCCTGACTGCCGCGTGAGCTAAGGGTATTTCAATCCGCGTACTCTCAACATACACTACCATCAGATAGATAAGTACTGTACTGATAAGTGCAAGGATTCCACCTTTAACCAGCAGGAACAACAAGCCGTCGCCGGATAACAGGTAATCCATAGATATCGGTGAAGACGGACCTGCCATGTATATCCACTTTGGGATAAGCCCGATAGGGAAACCGGTTTCATCAGCTTTCCAGTTGAATATACCTGTGACTAACTGCTGTGATACGCCTGCTATAATAAACAGTCCAACACCTGAACCTATACCCCACTTGGAGACAATCTCATCCATATAGAGGATAAGGATACCGCCTATACAAATCTGGATGAATAATAAAGATGTAACAACACTGACATCCACACCCATCTGTGCTGCAAGACCTGCATCAGGGCGTATGAACCCGCCAAATATCTGGGGCAGTGCCTCAAGCACAATCATCACGAATACCATAAGCTTCTGCAAGCCCTGGAAAATAGACTGCTGGTGCGGGTCACTCAGGTCCATGTTTATTACATTCGCGCCCACAAGCAGCTGCAAAACGATAGAAGCAGTCACGATAGGACCTATACCCAGAACCATCAATGAACCCGAAGCACCGGCAAAAAACGCACGGTAAAGCTCAAAAAGGTCAATGGAACTGGCATCAAGCCCGAACAGGGGTATATTTGCCAGTACAAAATAAAGGACAAGTATCCCTAATGTCCATCCAAGTTTTTTCTTGAAATGTACATGACCTTCCGGGCGGGATACTGCGGGCAGGCGGTTCAGTAAAGGTGCAAGACTTTCAAAAGCCATGTTATTTACTCTGCAACTTCAGGTGTTTCCGTCTTTTCAGACAGCTCTATTGCATTTCCTGCGGCATCCTCAAGCTTCTGTTTTGCTGAGGCTGAAAACTCACCGGCTGTTACAAACAATGGTTTTGTAACTTTTCCTGTACCGAGGACTTTTTCAATGCCGAGATCAGCGAGGTTTATGTGGTATTCCTCTCCGTTCTTTTCTGCCACGCCATCAAGAACAAGCTGTTCAATGGCTTCGTCGATTTCACCCACATTCACAATAACCTTATCTGATGTGATAGCCGGTGGTCTTGTAAAGCCATGTTTTCCATAGACTATGCCTTTCTTGTAATTCCTGACAAAATGGTGCTTGCATCCGCCGGCATTACCACGTCCTCCGCGGCTGCCTCCGCCTCTCCTGTTCTTAGCGATTCCGCCGCCGCAGGTTCTTGAACCCCTGAATTTTTTAGTCTTCTGTTTAGCCATGATAATTACCTCATCTTGTTCAGGAGGAAACTAATATCAGTTCCCTGACTTCCAAGCTCTCCTCCCTGCTGGTACGTCCTCTTCATACCCTTATGACCCTTTCTCGGAGGATGCAGCCTGAATACAGGTTTTAACCTGGGAATATCAGATATAGAGACGTTCCCTTCACATAATGCTTTTGCCAGTTCATCAAAAGATTTGAAATCCGTATTCTGGCTAAGGTATTCCTCAGTCAATCGTTTTCCGCCTTCAAGTCTGCCCCTGTTCATAAGCATCTGTGTAAGTACTTCAGGAGTTATGGTGCCCCATGCAACATAATCCTTGACCTTCTTAATCATACCCCTGTAATTTGGTGTTTCAGGGATTATTACACAATGATTTACCCTGTGGAGGTGCAGCATGCTCATGGTATCCATGACAACCTGTCTTGATTTTACTTCACCGCGAATTCGAACTACTACGTACATTTTCTTACACCTTCATGGTAGTTGTTTTAATTAGAGCTTCAAATGTGGCTTTTGAGAAATTAACAGTTGTCCTCGTCTCTCCTTCAGCCCTTGTCCAGACATCCTTTATACCTGCAATCTCAAGAACCTTTTTAGCCGTCCCGCCTGATGCAAGACCGAGACCACGGGGAGCGGGTTTTAATATAACCGTCACACTTCCTACCTTGCCTTTCACTTCAAAAGGTACAGTATGCCCAAGACCGCAGCCGCATTCCCATGAACCGCAGCCTCTTTTGATACTTACGATGCCCATCTTGGCTTTATCAATTGCTTTCCTGATAGCCTGCCCGACCTGGACATCCTTGCCCTCGCCAAGACCAATGAAACCATCGCCGTTGCCCACGATAACAGTGGCTCTGAATTTCACCCTTCTTCCTGAGTCGGTCATACGCTGGACCATGTTTATATCCAGGACTTCATCCCTGATTTCAGGTAATAAAACATCCACAATCTGTGATTCTTTTATAGGTAATCCCGATTCAATGGCTTCCTGCATGGTCGTAACCTGTCCTTCCTTGACAAGTTCGCCCAGTCTTGTACATGGGATCCATTCAACTTCAGGTTCCCTGAACCCTCTGCCTTTGGACCCTTTATTAGAACCTCTACTCTTCATATTTACTCACCTAATTCGCCCTGAATCTTCTGTTTCACTGCCTCAAACTGTTCAGAGATTTTGGTATTCATGAACTCATCAATTTCTTTTCCGGTTATTTTATCTTCTGGCGGGAATATCTCAGGATTGTGCGGAATATCCATACCTGCATCTACCGCTCCTTTTAAAGCAGCAAATACCCTTCCGGCTTTTGTCGCATGATACAATCCTATGTCAGTGATAGCCTCTGCCAATCCGTTCTTCTTTGCACGGTAACCGAGCAACAATCCGGCAAGGTATGCCGCAGTAGAATTTCCTGTCGCACCGGTATATCCGTATTTTGCCAGATCAGCCGTACTGGCAGAAACAAGGGTTTTATCTCCTGCCTCACCCAGTACAATTACCTGTATACTTGTATGTTTCAAACTCTTCCTTATTACCAGACGGGGCTTTCTTGAATAGAGCATATGCTTCCTTGCCCTGTAATCCGTTTTACCGGCTCTTACCCGCCTGAATTTAACATTATATCTAGCTCCAGTCGCCATAATCTTAAGCCTCCTTAACCTTGATGTGTTCAATATGCGCATCAAGGTGTGCCCTGCTCCTATATTCCCCGCCTTTCGCTTTACGGTACAGTTTCCTGTACGTAGAAACGTCAATGGTACTGTTTCCCCTCAGTTCCCGCAAGCGTGAGCGCAATGCACGGATTTTCTTCATCCACGCCTCTTTCCTTGGTCTTCTGGCACCCTTTGCACCTTTTCTTGAGCCGTGTCCTTTCCTGTGACCATAAGCACGTTTCTCATGGACTTTGCGTGCCCTGCCGCGGCTGACACCTTTGATGGCTCTTTTGGTGATCTTGCCATCATCGATTAATTTATTGATATCTGCCCGTGTAAGGGCAGCAGCAACCTCAGTTGATGCCTCCGGGTCAAGCCATACCCTGTGGTGTCCTACACCCATAACAGCAGCAGCCAGTCGTTTCTGGTTTGATAATCCTGCCATTAGCTCGTCCTCCTTATAGGATTCAAGACCTTCAGTCCCAGTTCAACCGCCTTCTCTTCCATCATAATACGTTTTTTCATTCCAACGGTACTGGCAATCCTTGCCGCCTGTGTTTCAACCTTTATATTTTCCAGGTCTTTCAGGTTATTAACAAGCATTTCCTCAAAACCTGATGGATGTAATCCGCGAACCGCTGCCGGGCTGCCATAGCCTGACTGTACAAGGGCACATTTTCCCCTGATACCGATTCTCATTTTATTATGCATTCCCCTGGGTTTTCTCCAGCTTTCCGGAACACGCTTTTTCTTGTGGGAATCAGTTCGCCTGAAATTCGGTTTCTTGCCTTTCTGTACTTTCCTGACCTTCATAAGTCTTTTAGTCTCATCATCTAAGGTAATTGTAATCCCGGGAACTGCTATAACTTCTGCCTTTTCCTCTTTTACACTTTCTTCGGCAGTTTCACCAATATCGCTCTCATCAGCAGATTTCTTAATCCTCTGGGCAAGTTTATCCCCGATACCTTTGATACCTGCGATTTCCCCGACACCTGCATCCTTTATTGATACAATGGTTTCGAATCCCGCATCATAAAGCAGTTTGGCTTTTGACTTGCCGACACCATCAAGGGTCGTAAGCTGTTTTATTGCTTCATCTTCCATGTTCCTCACCGTCCTGATTTGCCAATAAGATAAATCCCATCCTGGAACACCCGTGGATCGAATCCCCTTATTTTCGTTGCCTGCTGGATATTAGCTGCAGTCTGTCCTACTTCTTCCTTGTTAGCCCCGTTAACAATCACCATGTCACCTTTTATTGTGACCCTGGTATCACCAAGTATAGGGGCTTTCCTCGGTTTCTTTTCACCAAGGAAATTCCCGATAACGACATCTTTTCCTTCAGTTTTTAACTGGATAGGGAAGTGGGCATAAACCACTTTCATCGTATACTCGTATCCTTTGGTTACACCTGTAACCATATTCTGTATATGGGATGTAAACGTACCGACAATAGCAAGTTGTTCCCTTCTCGGGACTTCAGCTTCAACTACAATATCGGAGCCGGTTTTTTCAATTTTAACCCCGGGATACCATAGTTTTCTCTGTAGCTTTCCCTGTTTTCCTGATACCGACACAGCGAAATTATCAATAGTGACAGTCACGCCCTCCGGGATTTCAACAGTTTTCTTTATTTCCGCCATGAACATCACCTAATACACATACGCCAGTAATTGCCCACCGAGACCGTTTTCACGGGCTTCGTAATGGGTCATGACGCCTTTTGGCGTCGTGAGGATTAGAGCACCAAAATCGTGTGCCGGAAGATACCTCTTTTCCCATTTTTCAAATTCGGTTGTCTTTACAGCCTGGCGCGGTTTAATAACTCCGCATTTGTTGATTTTCCCAACAAGTTCTACCTTGAACTCACCAGCTTTACCGTCTTCGAAAAATTCGAACTCACCAATATATCCTCTGTCCTTCATCACTCCAAGAACGCTTCCTATAAGCTTGGAAGCGGGTTTGGTTGAACATTCGGATTTGCCAACACTTTCTGCATTTTTTATTGTTGATAATGCATCTGCCAATGGATCTAATAACATTAATATCACCTATTTAAACTTCGCAAATCCCATTTCATGGGCTATTTCACGGAAGCACTGCCTGCAAAGGTATATATCGTACTTACGAATCAACGCCTGTTGCCTGCCGCAGCGTTTGCAGGCGTTTGCACCTCTTCCGAATTTCTTATTGCTTTTTTCCATCTAAACAACCTCCGCACCTAATGTCTCTTTAGCGAAATAAATTGCATCTTCCTTTGTCAACCTGTGTTTTTGCGGAATTTTGTGGTTTTGTATACTCCGGCGGGCTACCCTGTAACCTGCTCTTTTAAGTGCCACGTTAATATCCATACCATAGATACCGATTGACGGGTCATATTTCATCCCCGGGTAATCCGTATGTTCCTCAATACCGAATGAAAAGTTCCCGTTTTTATCGAACTGTGACTCAGCGAGTTTATTTTCAATAATCTTCAGGGAAGTTTTAAGGAATTCTTCCGCGCGGCTGCCTCTCAGTGTTGCTTTGCACCCTATCGGCTCAAATTTCTTTATTGAGAAAGCAGGGATAGTCTTTTTTGCGATGGTACGAACTGTTTTCTGCCCGACAATCGACTCAAGCAATGCCTCTGCTTTTGCAAGCCGTTCACCGCTTTCACCGACACCTATGTGAACAGTGATTTTTTCAATAGAGGGGGTTCTCATAGGATTCATTTAATCACCTTGATTTCAGGTGTTGATTCACCTATAACAAATACATAATCTGCAATAGTCTCAAATTCCTTGTCATTGGATATTCCTACCATGTTCTTACCTGAACCCAGGACTTTACGGACATGTTTTATTGTTCCGATTTCACCTGAATGTTTGCCTCCGACAATCATTGCAAGATTCCCTGCCTTGCGAGGAATGTGTTTGGCTATCTTCTTATCAGGTGTGGACAGCATTACCGTATCAAATGCCCTGCAATCGTTGGATGCAAGGATGTTAGTTCCGTCATGGAGGTTAAGCTGGACAGCACCGTTTTTCACTATGGTCTTGTTGTTTATCCTGCATAACTTCAAAGCGCTTTGCTCTTCTTTTTGCAGTTTTAACCTGTTACTGGCATCCTGCAAAACCCTGTAATATACATTAAGAGCCGGTATTGATATTATATCAAAAAGTCCGGTAATATATTTATAGTCCCTTCTCACCACGCCGTCAACCAGAATACCGCCATCGTGGATAATTTTCCTGGCTTCCCTCGCGTTATTTGCTATTTTAAGCATATCCCTTACAACAAGAAGTAACGGAATTCCGGTTTCCATTGAATGAGAACCGGCATTGGCACCAACTACCCATTTATTTGTCTTCTTAGGAATAGGCCACGATGTTGGAGCTGAAACTCTTTTTTGATGTCTTGCCATTTAATCACCTAAGCGCCGTTCATCATCAGTATTTAATTTCGTAATCATTACATTTGAAGGATTTATTGGTCTTGGAACTTCAGTACCATCCGCTTTTGTGACCGCTACACCATCAACTGCAATTGTTGTCTTCATATAATCAACAGCAGCAACTTTTCCTTCAGTCCCCCTGTGGTCACCGCGTAATACTTTAACAGTATCACCTAACCGTACAGGAATACTTTTCATGCCGTGTTTCTCCCTGAGTGCTGGACTCAGCATGGCACCGAGGAACTTATGCTTCAAATGAAGGGGTGCCTGGTACCTGAATTTTCTCTGTTTTCTTGGTTGTGACGATTTTATCATAATCCACCTACACTATTATTGAAGCTGCCGATGCTATTTTTGTATAGCGTTCTGCCGCTTCCCTGGCAACCGGTCCTTTTATTTCCGTACCTTTTGGTACACCTTCATCATCAACTATCACACATGCATTATCTTCAAACGAAACCCGCAAGCCATCAGGGCGCCTGAATTCCTTTTTCTGGCGGACAATGACTGCTCTCACGAGCTGTTTCCTCAGGTCAGGGGTTCCTTTCTTGACACTCACGATTAACGTATCACCTATACCGCCGCGGGGATACCTGTTCTTTACACCGCGGTATTTTAAAACCGATATAACTTCAACCACACGTGCGCCTGTATTATCTACACAATCCATCCTGGCAGCCGAGTTAATGGCACGCGGGATTTTTGCTTTCATTCCCCGCATTATACCACCTCAACAACAACATACGTTTTTGTCTTGCTCAACGGGCGGCATTCGGCAATCGTTACTGTATCGCCGTCTTTCGCACTTATGCACGCAGGATTGTGTGCATGTACTTTGGACTGTCTTTTCTCGTACCGCTCGTATTTCGGCACACGTTTCTCGAATTTTCTCTGAACCACGACTGTTTTCTCCATCTTGTCGCTCACCACGACACCTGTGAAAACCTGCCCTCTTACAGGCAGTACTCCGTGGAACGGACAATTCGGATCAACGCATTCCTTTTCCGGTGATTGGACATCCAACCCAATATTACGTGTCATTATTAATACCTCATCTATTTCCTGAACTTCTTTTTAAATTTTGTCTGTATTCTGTTTTCGGGTTGTGAGAGCAATAATCTTCCATCAATTTTTATTTTTGAAGGCAAGTAACGTTTACCGTCAAAGGATGGAATTGTGAATATAAACGACGAAACTGATTTCGAAACCTTTAATTCCCGCTCGCCGGTTTCCACAGTAAGCATATTTCTTGTTTCATCAACTACACGTCCCCCGATTCCGATAAGGGACATGTTCGTGCTGTCGACTACTTCCGTATCAAGACCTATTAACTCATTATGGATTATATTCTGCGGGGTTATTTTCATTAATCTGATAGCTCCTTCTGGATAGTTTTTATCCTTGCAATTGTTTTCCTTATTTCCCCGAGCATTCCAGGATTTTCTGGAGCGCCGCCTGCCGATGCAATGGCGCGTTCACGGATTAACTCGTGTTTGAGTTTATCCAGTTCATCCAGCCGTTCGTTGGGGTTCATGTTCCTTATTTCATCAACGCGAAGTATTGCCATTAGTTACCCTCCTCGGTCTTGTGGACACGGGATGCCGGATGCCAGTAACTATATTCTTTGTGTTTATGTTCCAGGACATCGCCCTGCATCCTTTCCTCTATACCTGGTTCAGCTGTGGTTTCCGGTGCTGCTTCTACCGGCGCTTCAACAACTTCAGGTTTGGCTACCTCTGCCTTTACTTCAGGTTCCGGGTGCTTTTTTGCTGTAACTTCTTCAGGTTTGGTTTCTACTGGCACCTTACCTGATGTTACAATTTTCTCAATTCCTTCCGGTGCCTTTTGCGCAACTTCTTCTGAAACAACTCGTTTTATTAAACTGAACCTTCCAGGAAGATTGGCTACTGGCGGGACAATCCTCACCCTGCATCCAAGTGTACCAAGTTTCTTAATCGCAATTGCAAACCCGTTATCCACAAGTTCAATTGCCGGGTTGCCTGCGTGGAGCATATTACCAGACACGAACTTCTCTGTCCTGTTCCTGGGTCCTGTCAGTTTTCCGGCAATATCTATCTCACACCCAAGTGCACCTGCTTCCATTATTCTCCTGAGCATGTTATGACCTGCTTTCCTGAAATAAAGCCCGCGTTCAATAGCTCCTGCAAGCCTTGATGCCATCATCTTGGCATTAAGTTCAGGAACTTTTACTTCCTGGACATCAATCTGCGGATTATCTATCTTGAACTTGTGCTCCAGGTCGCGGGTCAGCTTATGAATAGTCTTGCCGCCCTTCCCGATAATCATCCCGGGTTTTTCTGCAAATATCGTAACCTGTGTTCCCATAGGAGTCCTGTTAATGTTCATGCCGCCGTAGCCAGCACGATCCAGCTGTTTTGCGAAGAACTCCGCAATCTGTGCCTTTTCAAGACCGGTCTTGACGAATTTTCTTTCAACGCCCATTATTGTGCCTCCAGTATCATTTCAACGCTTACGGTTTCATGTTTATTCGGCGTTGCCCTGCCCTGAGCTCTTGGGAATGTACCCTTGAAGGTAATTCCTTTCTTTGTGGCAATATGTGAGATTCTCATTTTCTCAGGGTCAAGTCCCTGATAAACGGCGTTGCCTTCTGCGTTTTCCAGCACCAACAGGAACTGCTGTGCAGCTTTCTGCGGGTACCTGCCGGCACACATTCCCCTCTTATGCGAAACATCGCGGTTATACCTCTTGAAAGGCACAGCCTGTTTCAGCGTGGTAACATTTTCAAGGAATGTTTTCGCATCATCGAGTTTCATGCCCTTTATCGTCCTTGATATCTCATGGGCGTGTTTTTGGGAGATACGAAGTTCCCGGCCCATGGCTTTTGATGTTTTTTCCGGATTGGGATTAACTGAGTAATTTAATTTCATGGTATCACTTCAACGGAACGAATTTACTTGATTTCGTGGCACCTACGCCTGCTGCACCATGGTTAACCCTGCCGCGGGTAAGGGCATATTCACCCAGGTAATGACCGAGCATCTCGGCTATTATTTCCACGGGGACATATTCCTTGCCGTTATGGATACCCATTTTCAGTCCAACCATATCAGGCACAACTATCATGTCACGCAGGTGTGTCCTGATATTCTCGTTCTTGTTCCGCACCTTGTTTAATAACTTCTTGTGTTCTTCAGAGAAACCGCGATTTATTTTTCGCCGCTGCCTTGAAGGAACAAGGACTGCGAATTCATCAATGCTCATTTTCTGGAGATCTTCTATTTTCTGTCCCCTGTATGTGAACTCGCCTTTCCTCTTTGGTAACTTTGATGATGTTTTCTTTGCCATATTATCTCACCTCTTTCCCGTCCTTCTTGCAGCTATGGAACCCACTTTCTGTCCTGGTGGGGCTCCTCGTGCTACGGTCTTGGGTTTACCCGGATGCTGCCATCCGCCGCCCCCGAAAGGATGGTCTACAACGTTCATGGCAACGCCCCTTGACCTTGGCCATTTCCTTGCCCTGACTGCCATCCTGTGGAATTTCTTGCCTGCTTTTACAAATGGTTTTTCTGTACGTCCGCCGCCTGCGACCACGCCTATGACAGCCCTGCACATGGGGTGGAGCCGTTTCATCGCGCCGCTTGGCATCTGGACTACTGTCTTTTTGACATCATGTGCGATAAGAATACCGTACATTCCTGATGCCCTTGCGAATTTTCCACCGTCGCCCGGCTGTCCTTCAATATTACATATTGGCATGCCTTCAGGAATTTCAGCAAGGTTCAGCGTGTTTCCAGGCTCAACTGGTGCTGAAATCCCGCACTGTATTACCTGACCGACTTCCGTTCCTTCGGGGATAAGCATTAACCGCTCTTCCCCGTTACTGAATGATATCCTGCCGATAGGAGCTGACCTTGCAGGGTCATGCTCAATCCCGCGGACAGTACCGGTAACGATTCCGTCCTGTACCTTGAGATGTTCAAGATTTGCCTTGAATTTATGAGATGGTGCCGTGTATGTCGGGGAACCTTTTCCCCTGCTCTGAGCAATAATTCTTTTTCCCATAGTATCACCCTAAAATATTCCTAACCTCGAAGCCAATTCCGTGGCAGTGTTCGCCTTTTCGAAAACCACGATAGCTTTCTTTTTTCCCTTAGGCGTTATCATCATATTCACTGTTAACACTTTCACATTATAGAGCCGTTCCAGGTCTGTTTTCACGCCGTCCTTTGTATCATTCATACCGACAATGAACTGGAGTGAATTATCCATTTCTGCCTGGATGGTTGCTTTCTCTGTAACTAAAGGATGCAATATCATTGTAATGCCTCCTCAAGTTTTGCAATCGCTGATTCTGTATAAATGGTCAGGCGTCCTGCATGTGTACCCGGTGCCAGCAGTTCTGCGTTAAGCTGGTCGTATGTGACTATATCCACACCAGGAATATTGCGTGCAGCTCTGGCAATCCCGTTATCCTCGGCAGTGACAATCAATACGCTCTTGTGTTTCTTGTATTTCCTGCCGCGGAGCTTGCCTTTTCCTGCCCTTATTGTCTTGTTTTTCGCCCTCTGGATATCCAGGGAAACATTTGCTGCTTCCATAAAAGATAGGACTTGAACGGTCTTTGCAATAGATGACAGGTCATCTACCGTAACAAGAGGAAGGTCTGCTGAGAAAATATGCCCCCTGTTTGTAACAAGGTCAGGGTTTGCCGTAGCGGCAATCGCTGATTTGATGGCTTTTCGCCGCTCTTTATTATTTACTTTTTCAGTCCGGTCTTTTTCAGGTTTCGGAGGGTGTGCTTCCCTTCCTTTTACTGCCTGCGGTATCCTTGCAGCACGACTGCCGCCCTTGATTCTTGGCACTCTTGCCATTGCACGCCCCGGTCCCCAGTTTTCTGCTGAGGTCCTCATACCTGACAAAAAGTGCGGACCATATGGCTGCTGGCGGTTT
This sequence comes from Candidatus Methanoperedentaceae archaeon HGW-Methanoperedenaceae-1, assembly GCA_002839545.1. GTDB lineage: Archaea > Halobacteriota > Methanosarcinia > Methanosarcinales > Methanoperedenaceae > Methanoperedens_A. The sequence goes on along the minus strand of PGYG01000009.1, from coordinate 2,977 downwards.
GCCTGTGCAGCGAGCACTGCTTTCCTGATCAGGTCAGGGCGGTAATCCTCATCGAATAACGTGGATGAAATCGTTTTTATTGATTTTCCGGATAAGTCTATTACGTTTATTTCCATCAGAATCACCCTTGCTTGGACTGTGTACTTAAATATGTTATCTCAGAAACATGTACCTGCTTCTTTGCTCTGATAGCCGGTCTTATTCGCACAAGCCTTTTTACAGGACCTGGTACGCTTCCCTTGATGACAATATAATTGTTCCTGACAATACCGTAGTTTAAGAAACCGCCATCAGGGGTCACAGATTCACCGTCTTCACCTATCTGCATAACAATCTTGTTGAATTCGGTTCTCTGGTGGTATCCCATCTGTCCCATCTGCGGTACTCTCCAGCTTACATGGTGCGGTGCCCAGGGACCTAGAGTTCCTACCTGTCTCCTGCTGCCTGCTCTTTTATGCTTGCCTTTCATGAGCTGTATGCCCCAGCGTTTTACAGGACCTTGTGTTCCTTTGCCTGTTGTTACTGCGATGACGTCTACAATATCGCCGTCTTTGAACACATCGCCAATTCCAACGGTTTTCCCGATTACAGTCTTGGCATACTCGAACTGTTCTGCCAGGGTATTGCCTCCAATCTTGTTTTCCATGAGTTCTGGTTTTTTCTTGGAGATACCGGTCACTTTTTCAGGTAATGTGTATGTTATTACTTTCAAATCACTTGCAATGCCGTCTTTGATTAACTGCTCGATTTTCAAAAGTGCTGCCTGAAGGTCGTGCTTCTTTGGTATTATCATTGCACGGCTGAGTTCCTTATCGAGTTCGTCTGTCCATGCTTCGGCAATTGCCTTTGCCCCGTATGGGCTGCTATCATAAACGCGAATGGCTGCTACCTTCAGGGGCGGAGTTTCCAGGATTGTTACCGGAACTGAAATTACCATCTCAGAAGTTAAACTGTGAGGAGTATTGTCAGTCATCATTACGTGTGTCATTCCTGCTTTGTACCCTGCGAATCCTAATAGTTTGGGTTCAGCCCGGCTGGGCCAGGCTCTCACACGCGGCGTTTCGCTTTTTACTCTTTTACGCGGGCTGTATGAAAGTGACCCGCGCCTTGGTCTGTGTGTCTTTGACATTATTTCCTCCTTAATAGATGAAATATTATACTAATGCGGAGAGTAGTTTTTACAAGTTGCAGACCTTATGTCTGCACTTAGGTCTTCTCAAAAGGTTTTTGACTTACAAGCATTCACGGGCTTACGATTTTCGCATTGGCCCTGCTGTTCATCAAATCCGACTTTTATCGACTTCAACTTGCGTTATACACGCATCGCAATCCGGTCTTAACGAGGTTGAAGTATATAAATTCTTTGGGCTTCAAACCGGGTTTGTTTTATGCCCTGCCTTCGAAAAAATTAACATAATTTTTTAATCAACCGCCTTTGATATATTCCCTCAACTGATTTATTTGTAATTAACTAAAGACGCGGCTCAGGATAACTCTTCACTTCGTTTTGGTCGAATGAGCCTGATTACGTGAGATACGATTTTCAGCGCCAATTCCAGGATTATGAGGAATACAAGGTAATAAACAAGTATTTTCCACATGGAAATTAGTTTTAGCAACACTCCTATTGAATTCCATAATGAAAAATATGATGCGTCCACAATAAGTACGCCAAGTAATGCAAATGGCAGCATTTTAGCCAGGTCCTTTGACAGGTCTTCTGTGTAATATGCAGTAACCCTTATGGAGGAAACGACTGTTAATGAAACCAGCAGTATATTCTCGATTGGCTGTTCTTTTGCAAGAAAGACCAGCAGTACGGTAAGCCCCCCAAACCATAAGAAAACAAGGATGGGAAGGAATAACACGAACTTGAAAACGTGTATAATGGCGCGCACTGTTTTCCTCAAGAATGCAAACCGTAAAGTATTGTATTTTTGAAGATCAAGCTCGAAGATGTCTTTGCGGGCAAGGAACCTGTAGAACTTGAAAATAAACACTGCATATATGACCATTCCGGCTACGTAGAGCAGTATTGGTGATAACAGCCCGTAGCCTTCCGACAAAGTAAAGTCTCCTGGTATGTACATAACATCCTCCTTTTGTTGTTGGGATTGGTATATCACCCACCCATGTGATTATAGTATCGGATTTTTAATATATATAGTTTCTTTTCGTTTGGCAGGGGGATTGCTAAATGAACGTGTTGTTATTTTTTATACAGATTCCAGCGCCGTTATGAAATGGTTGCCTTAAACCATAATTGAATTTACACAACAATCGTTACCAAATATTAATTAAGACCTGCCCCAATACAATTTTGACTCATGAACATAACTGATTTTACAAGCACGGACTGGATAATTAGAAGTGTTTCTGGTTATATCATAGTTTTACTTGTCCAGGTCATCATCCTCTTTTTTCTCTCGAACTTCCTCATGAAACGCACTGCCCGATGCACAATAGGCTGGTCTATGTACCTGTTCTACGCGTTCGTGTTTGTTGGTACTGTGATTCATGAAGCATCCCATGCTATAGCCGTGGTTCTATCTGGCGGAAAACTGCGTGAAGTCCATCTCTTCAAACCTGACAGGCAAAACGGAACGCTTGGATATGTAAGATATAATGCGAACAATGTTTCTTCTGTTTTCATCGGGTTTGCGCCGCTTGTTGGCAATACACTGGCGCTTATGTTCTTTGCGCGCTATTTTTTAGGCGTTGGTGCATTCGATGTTGATTTTAACAGTTTGTCTAATTCAGGGTATGTGGTTTCCGACATTTCCCGCATATTCACAAACGGTCTTTTCATGCTTTCAGGGCTTGATTATTCAAAAACAGGAACCTGGCTGTTCCTGTATCTTGCACTATCCACAGGCATGGGTGCAGCGCCAAGCCCACAGGATGTAAAGACTGCACTGCCAGGAATTGCTATTCTCGGAATTTTCTGGGGTTTGGTAATGTATGTGGATAGTGCAAA
>PGYG01000095.1 GCA_002839545.1 Candidatus Methanoperedentaceae archaeon HGW-Methanoperedenaceae-1 | reverse complement strand
GGCTGTGGGACAAAATTATTAAATAACCCCCTTATATAACTAACCTCAGTCCTTCAATACAATCACATAGACTCTTTTTCCAATGTATTTTTTCTGGGCATCAATTTTAGCACCATTTCCATAAGGTGTTATTCTCTTCTCATAAATTTCTTCAACGTCATCCTTTATTGTAATTTTCTCGTGCAAAATTGCCTTAATTTCTCTCATATTATAGTATATACATGTAAACACTTAAATACTTATTGGTTCATAGTGGGCATATGATTCGAAGTGAAGACATTCGGGACAGAATAAAAGACATAGATGACTATCTCCTCAAGAAATACAAAGAAAGCAAACCAATTAAAAAACGAGATTGGCGAACATATGAACAGCGATTAATGAACCGTGTAAAAGGAGCAATCCGCAACCTTGAGCCTCTAATAGATGAAGCAACAAACATTGAAATCCATAGAGGCCCTGGAAGACCGCCAGAGCTAACTCTTAAACAGAGCGTAACAATCCTATTAATCAAGGAATTGATTGGAAAAAGCAACAGAAGTATGGCTTCAATGCTTGATTTATTTTCTCTTCTTTCAGGAATCGATGTAAGCTATAAAAAAGTGGAAAGTTATCAATCTACACTTATTGATTTTGAAGAAGAAGGGGGTGAAGAAAATTAATGCATGTGGGGATGGAACGGGATATTCATTATCCATAAAAAAGCATTATGCTTCAGAAACACAAAAACGAAAAGATAAGGCAAAAGAGTATTCTGGAACCAAGGCTTTCGTTTATTCTTTTAAATTGATGGATCTTGAATCCAAAATGTATGTAGCATTTGGAATGAGCTTGAAAAGTGAAAAGGAAGCTTTTGATAAAGCGATGGAAATGCTAAAACATATTGACATCGAAATCGAGAGTGTGAGGCTTGATAAATATTATAGCTCATCGTCGTATGTGGATAAATTCGAGACGGCAAAGGTCTATGTCATTCCGAAAAAAAATGCAACCTTGAAAGGGTCATGGAAATGGAAGGATACAATGGAAGAGTTTGTGAATGATACAATGAAATATCTGGGACAATATTATTTGCGAAACAATTCTGAATCCGGATTTTCGGCGGATAAAAGGTGGACAAAAAAGGGATGATCGTATTAGTACAGCGTTAACATGTACGGGGACTTGGCATAATTTGATGAACCTGTACCCAGGTTAATTTTGTCCCACAGCCGTGTAATCAGAAAGAATCAAATAGTGACACAACTACTAAGGCTATACACCTGCGGGGTCGTAGGGTAGCCTGGTCCATCCTTCATGCTTGGGGTGTATGAGACTCGAGTTCAAATCTCGACGACCCCATCATTCCCTTTTATCCTGATTATAGTCCTCTTATTTTATGACTTACCTTTGCTCCCAGTTCGGTAAGAGCATACTTTCCATTCTCTAATACCACCAGCTTTTTCCCTGCAAGCTCTTCAATGTTCTTTCCCGCGGCTGCTATTCTTGTTGTCTTTGCTATGGTTGCGCTGTCCATAGGTCCTTTTGAATCAAGTACTGCAAGAATCTTTCCCAGCCTGTTGTTACTTGCGATAAATCCGATTAATTCTTCCATGAAATCATTTCTCCTAGACTGTATAATGAGCCTGGGTTGAGATAACTTTATTGCATGCAAAAACTATCTGGTTTGCGGCGGGCTAGCCCGGGTAACTCGGCGTTACCTGTAACCCGAAACCGTCGATAGCGGGGGGCGAAGCCAGAGGAAGAAGTTTTGACTATTGTCATGCCCACAGGTTTTACTGTGAAACCCCGTCCTTTGGGGATGGTGTTGGTACAGGGGCTTTCCTGAAGGAGGGTTTCTGTGTCTTAACTGCGGATAACGGTCGAGGCCCGGAAGGGAGCAGACCAGCCATAGACAACTATCGCTCTCAGGGTTGCGGGGTGGAGGCGAGCCTGCGGATTACCTGGCAATGGAAGAAGCTGCGACCTGAGGTGTGCCCGCTACTTATATTTTAAGGGATTGAATCAAAAAGTGTTAAATAGCAAACAGGGAATAAGGGAAAGTCCGGAAACTATTCCTGAGTGACTGCAAGCCAGTGACGAGATAGCCAAGCCCGGTATGGCGCAGGGTTGCTAACCCTGTGATGGTTCCCATCTCGGGGGTTCGAATCCCCCTCTCGTCGTTTTGTTTCTACGGTTGTTGTTTTTACTGACCACAGCATGTAAATAATACCTGGAAATTCCCTCGAAATAATCAGTACCCGTTCATTTCCACTGGAACTATAACGATTTTTCGTTATCATGGGTGCATGTTTATACTTGATGTTATGGAAGATGGGGAAATTTGCTTATACTTTCCTATACGTAAAAAAAGAAAAAATGAAGGAGAAATACATCCCCTTCCGTTACAGCCTTACGGTTTCCTGAACTTGCTTATTACCTCATTAAACATGTCCTTCAATTTCCATCCGGCGTTTCTCAAGCCTTCCTTGATTGTTTCAGCGTTTAAGTTGGCAAGGGACTGTTTCACCATTGCGATTGTAAGCTTCTTCGAGGTAAAGAGGTAGATTAATATCGCGCCGATGCCTGTTAATATGCCTCCGATCAACAGTAAACTCGTCTCTTTCTTTTCAACCCTCAAAACGTCTGTCTTCCCGAGGATTTCCACTGTGTAGTTGCCCATCGGCAGTTCCACTTCCCGCGTGAAATTGATTTCTTTTACCTCACCGGGTTCAAGAATCAGTGACTTGTTATCAACCACTGTGCCGTTGATGATAAGCTCAACTTCCCGCGAGTCCGCTTTCGTGCCGATGTTTGTGATATTGGCTTTGATTACGGTTTCATCGCCCTCGAATATAACAGGCGGGCTGAGGTTAATATCAAGCGCCTTGTATTCCGAGAAGGGCATCCGTATGGTAATTTCACGGACAACGCTGATGTAGCCTGTCTTTGAAGCGCCGAGGTTGTGCGTACCGCTTATGTCAAAGGAGTAATTCAACTCACCGCGGATATCCGTTGTACCGATTGCCGCACTGTCAAGTGTGATGCTTGCTCCTGCCACTGTACTCTCACCTGATGTGACTTTTATTGTAACAGGCACACCCTGGTCGATTATCGCCGGAAGTTCAATGCTTAACCTTGTTTCAACGTATGCGTCCACTGTTATACTCTTTGTCGCGGCTTCATATCCAAGCTTGGTTGCTGAGATGTTATGAAGACCGCTGCTTGTCAGGGTATAATTGACTTTTCCTGCGCTGTTGGTTGTCCCGATTACTGTATTATCGAAGCTGACTTCTGCGCCGTCAACTGCTGTCCCGCTGCCTGCTGTCACTTTGATTGTTATGGTTTCCCTTTCGGTTGGGCGTGCCGACGCGTCAATGGTAAGCTGGTTTGCCGCAGTCACACCGCTGTCAATTGTGATATACGGATAGAACCTGACAACGCTTGAATCATCTGCTACCTTGAACTTGATAACTCCCATTACATCAATATTGCTTGGCGCGGACAGGGTAACGGTGTTTTTGTTTTTCATCTGTATCTTTGTGTCGGATACATCAGTTATTTTCATTATACCGAACTGGTCGCCGTTATTGACAGTTGTGTAGCTTTCCGAGAGCTGGAATATTCCTTTCACGAAGGCTGCGTTTGCTTCAGCGCCGACGAACACGGTTTCGATGTTTACGGCAATTATCGGAAGGTCGCTTACCGTGCCGACTTTCTTCTGGTAAACATAGGTGTTCCCCTGTGCAATCGCGGTTGTATCTATTTCATTGCCATCTTTCAGGAGTGAGAGCAGAACTGTCTTTCCGCCTGTGACGTCAACGTCCTTTATCTTAAGGACATATCCTTCATTCAGGGTCAGCGTGCTTCCGCCATATATGGTGCGCCTGGTTTCGTCATCAGTAAGTACCTTGTGGAGCTGTTTGCTGTTTATGGTACTGATTGGCGTGTTTGTGATTTTCACTGAGGTTGTTGCTGTGTATCCTGCAAAGTATTTCTGTGCCATGAACCCGATGACGTTGTACGAGCCAAAGCCGGAATACTCAAAACCCACGGGCTGGGGTGTGGATGTATAGATAAGTGCATCTTCCGCAATTGTTCTTCCGCTTCTTGTTAATGAGATGTTCTCAGAACCCACGTCTTCATCCAAATCGTAATAGAATCCCTCGAAATTCATGGGTGTCCATTCTGCATCGGTTTCATTGTTTGATATTGTGCCGCGTACATCGTACACTCCTGTTTTTTGCACAAACGGCGCAAAACGAAGCACACTGCCGTTGTTTGCTACCTTGAATTTTATGTCGCCCATTACATCGTTGGTAGTGCCGGCAGCTAAGGATAAGGTGTTTTCATTTTCCATCGTTATTCCGGCGGTATCTGAAACCCCTGTTATTTTCATTATGCCGTAGCGGTTCCCGTCGTTTATCGAGGTGTAGCTTTCTGAAATCTGGAAAAGCCCGTTGAGGAATGCTGCGTTTGATTCAGCCCCGACAAATACGGTGTCTATGTGTATGGCAATTATAGGGACGTCACTTATTGCGCCGACTTTCTTCTGGTAGATGTATGTCCCGCCAGCAGCTACTACTGTTGAGTCAACTTCACCGCCGTCTTTCAGGAGTGAGATAAGTACTGTCTTTCCGCCTGTTACGTCAATGTCCTTGGCTTTGAGGACGTAGCCTTCTGCCAGTGTTACGGTTCCGCCGACATAGATGGTGCGCTTGGTGTTATCATCGCTGAGTATCTTGTGGAGTTGTTTGCTGGTTACGGTGCTGATTGGCGTGCTTGTGATGCCTGTTGAACCTCCGGTGTATCCTGCAAAGTATTTTTCTGCCATGAATCCGATGACGTTGTAACTTCCCCATGCTTTGTATTTGAATGAAACGTTGTCTGGCGTGGCAGTGTATGCAAGGTCGCCTTTGTCAATTGTCCTGTCTGTCTTGGTTTGGAGAGTGACCTGGAGAGTTTCGTTGCCGACATTGCTGTCTAAATCATAGTAGAATGCATAGAAGCTCATGGGGTTCCATGTGTATTTCAGGCTCATGTCCTTGTTTGCATCCCATACACGGTTGCCTGTTTCGTATGATGTTGTGTTGCTCAGACCTGTTGTTGTGTTGGTTGCATTTACCGAAACAGTGTAGTTTCCGGCTGCGGATGGTGTGTATGTTCGGTTAGTTTCAGCATCTTTTAATACTGGAACCACAGCGTCAGAAGAACCGGGTGATATCGACCAGATTACATTGGTTGCCTCATTAACTGTAATCTTGAATAGCTGTGAAGCTGCGCCAATTGTTTCTACTGATGTTGAAGGGGATTTTCCTGAGAATCCGGGTTTGGGGGGCACACCTAACACAAATGTTGAAAAGCTTGTGACGTTTCCGTAAACATACGTGCCGTCTCTTGTAGTTGTTACCTTCTCCCATGAAGTATTAAAATGATACATTTGAATATCATTTGAAGAATAACCGGACGGTACAGTATAAGTTAACCCAACTGTAACATTATTTCCACCCAGATTTGCTGTTGAAGTGATATTATAATAAAGTCCAACAGGATCAAAAGCAGGATGAGACCCAGGAGAAGTTGTGGTTGCAACTGAAGTATTGCCACTTCCCACTACATTTGAGAACGCCAATGAAACATTGGTAAAACTCCTGGTTGAATATCCTGTGGGTGTATTGTAAGTATATTGTTCATTATCTGCATTTGCTGAGCCAAGAAAACCGTAAATATCCACTGTTTGAAGGGATATCGTGTATGGCGTTCCTGGTGCTAATGAAGTATAATTGAAATACTCATTTGTAGTATTTGCCTGCCAGGTGTCATTGATACGGACAATGGTATAATTGAAGTCGCCTCCCGGGTTTGTCCATGTCCAGTTAATCCATGTAGCGCCTTTTGTAGCTGATATGTTTGTCACAGGGTCGGGTCCAGAGGATGTAATAGTCCATGCCCATGTCTTTGTAGCAGAGCCATTTGCATTAGTACCATTTGCTTCTACAGAGTAACTCCCTACACCTGCTGTGCTGTTAATATAAGAATGAAATGTATTAAGAGAAGTAATATTAACAAGAGTGCCATCAATTGACCAGTTTACTGTTACGTCTTGGCTAAACGTTACATTAAATTCCACAGGAGTGCCAATATTACTGGTGAAAGAAGAAGAAGGATTTGAACTACTTATTGTTGGAGCTGATGGTGGTGCGGCGGTTACATTCCACAACCATGTATTGCTCGCAACAGTGCTATCATTTACTGAAACTGCGTTAACCGTTATATTCCAGTAACCCAGTGCTGCACTATTATTTGTATAAGTAGAAGTTGTTGAATTCCACGTTCCAGTAGCACTGGATGTTATGTTACTTCCATTTAGATACCATGTGAAATTTGCAGGTTCAACAGATGATATACTAAATAGTTGTGAGCCATCAACGTTGCTATTCACAGGACTACTCGATGGGTCAGTTGAACTAATCGTAAGCGCACTTACAGCAAAAGTAACTATACTCAACAACAATACCAGAGCTATACCAATAACATATTTATTTTTTACCATTATTTCCCCTCAGGTTTCCTTATAAACACAATCTTCATCTCTTACT
>PGYG01000094.1 GCA_002839545.1 Candidatus Methanoperedentaceae archaeon HGW-Methanoperedenaceae-1 | reverse complement strand
TAACTGTCAAATTGATTTTCCAGACAAAAATTGTGAATTTTTTGTTGAAATAGATGCCAGTATCTTTAAAAAATAGTGATATCTGTCAAACTTAGGTTATTAAACAAAATGAGAACTCAACTTAGGTTATCCCGTGAACAATTCGATGATTTAGTAAAGTGCCCGCTTACAAAAGAAGATTTATATGAATTTTATTACGATGAAGGTCTAATTTGAAAATCCCATTCAACTCCACATCCCCCCATTTAGAATAGACGCAGTCTTATCACTCGTGCTCTTATACATCTTCCTTATCCGAACCAGATACTCATCCCCGACTTTCTCAGGCTCCCCGAACACAGCATCAACCCCCAGAATCCCCAGGTACTCCTCAAACGCAGTCACCGTATCCAGGCTCTGCACCCTTATCCGCACATCCTCGGCAATCCTCTCACCGGCTTTTCTTTTCTTAATCGTCTGAATCATAGGCAAAAGAATACTTTTCCCTAACTGTAAACACCTTTTTTCCAGGCTTTCATCATCCTCATTCCATTCAACCGCCTGGAACGCCTCCCTGCACACCCTCCCGAAGAAAAAATCCCTCCCGTAATCGTTATAGAACTCAAAAGCATACTCAAGGTCAGAGCAGTTACTCTCAGAACTCGTATATTTAACAGGCGCAACAACCATATCCGGGTCTTTAATCACCACACCCTCATGCATGGAGCTTCCGAGTTCCCTGATAATGCGTGGAATCCCAAGATGCGCCTTATCAACATCAAATTCCCCGAAAAACCGGACAGACTTAATCCCATACCCATCAAGCAGTTCCCGCCGCTTCATGACAGGCATTGGTTTACCTGTTAATTTCTCTCTCACATCAAACGCAAAAAACTCAAGCGACTCGACACCATAGAAGGATTTTGGCACATACGGGCTGTCAGGACCAACCATTTCACCGCAAAGCACAAGGTCGGGATGGTCAGAAAAAAACCCCATCGGGATTAACAGGCGTGCTTTCTCGGTGGTGTACGGGCACACGAACCCGCCCCTTGTAAGGGCAAACACTGCATCACCCACAAGTGCAATCCTGGTGTTATAGCCGTTCATCTTCTCTTCGACAGCCACCTTCTGGCATGATGAGAAATGCTGCCTGAGCGCAGGGTCAAGCATCAGGGTACGTGAAATCTTGGGAAAACCACGCACCACGTCATACGTATCAATAAATACGGAAGTTCCTCCCTCAATGGTTGAAACAGGCTTATCGAACCTGAAAAGCTCAGGGTTCAAGCGTACATACTGGAGCGTCTTCCTTTTCAGGGCACCTGTAATCCTGTGTTCCGGTATGTCAAGCAGTTCAGATAGTTTATCAATATCAAGTCTATTGGAAAAGTCAGAGACATCCCGTCTCATCCTTTCGCCGCCAGGTGTTTAATGATAGTTCTCCTGCTTATGATACCTACAAGTTCATCCTTCAGGTTAAGAACTGGCACCCCTCCGATATTCTTCTCAAGAATCAATGATATGACCTCTGGCAGAGGTGTATTTGTCTTCACGTAAATGACGCCGTGTGTCATTATATCTCCAACAATGAGATTACGGATGCGCTCATCAAGCTGCGTGTTTGAAACAAGAGCCCTCAGGCTCATCATGGATTTTGCAATATCCCTTTCCGTGACAATTCCCACAACAATATCATTCTCTATCACAGGAAGCCTCCCGAGGTCATTATCCATCATAAGGCGCCTTGCGTGGGAAACGCGCTCAGCCGGGCTGACGGTTATTGGCTCCTCCATTACTTCAGCAGCATACCCGCTGGTTAAAGAAGCGTTTTCAAGTATCTCATGAGGAGTAACCCATCCCATTACATGGCTGTTTTCAGTAATTACGAGAATTCCGTCGTTTTTCTCCATTAGTACGATTGCATCCTTGATGTTTGTATCAGGAAGAACTTTTGTGAATAAATCCGTTGTTGCGGTAGCAACATGAAGTGAAGAGGCAGGAAGGTTAGCCGTCTTCCATGTTCCAAGTTTCCTGGCAATGCTTCTCATTGTAATTACACCAAGAAGTTCACCTCCGTTTTCCACAAGAAGCCTTCGCGTATTGTGTTTATCCATCATGTCCATGGCATGTGAAATCGTATCTGCCTTATTTGCTGAAAAAGGTTTTTTCATAATATCTTTCACGTACATAGTTTCACCTACTTTGTCAGTATTGATTTTACGATATTCTCCCCGGTCAGTATTCCCATTACACCGTTGCCAATAACAGGCAACCCGTTAATTCTCTCATCCACCATTATCTTTGCGGCATTGGTTGCAGATTCGTTAATGTCGACAGTGATGAGCGGACTTGACATAATATCCTCGGCAACAAGAGGAACTTCCTTGATATACCGGTTCTGTTTCCTGCCTGTTGTACTTTCCTTGCGCGTCATCTTGACTTCTTTCTGGGGCAGTCCCCCGGTTTTGTCCCTCATTTCTGTAAATGCAAGATTCGAGCTTGTGATTATCCCCACAGGATTATCATTACTTTCAAGAACAACCGCCCTGTCCGCCAGATTGTCATCAAGTTCATGGATTATCTGGCTGATGGTATGATGCCTGTGTACAGTAAGTGCAGGCTCTATATTCATATCCTTAACCGTCAGTTTCGAATCAAGTTTGGAAAAATACCTGATAAGGTCCCATTTTGTTACGATTCCTATAACCTTGCCCTTTGTATCAACAACAGGTAGTCCTGATATGTTATTCTCCATCATGAGTTCTGCAAGCTGTTCAGGCGATGCATTCGGGAATATTGTGATGGGAGTATCAGACATGACAAGTTTGATCGGGATGTCGTCAATCGGTCTTCTCCGCCACTGGGGTTCTGCCTGGTCGAGCCGCCGCATGATGTCTTTTTTTGTCACGATACCGACGGGTTTATCGTCCTCTACGATTATGAGCCGCCCGATTTTATAGCGAAGCATCAGGTTCCTGGCTCTGGCTATGTTCTCAGTTGGCGATACCACATAAACAGGTGAACTCATTATTTCTTTAATTTTCATAAAATATTACCCTCTATTCTGCCATGGCTCTGACAATATCACGTTCTGTTATTATGCCTTTCAGCTGGCTGTTCTCAAAGACAGGGAGTGAACCAACATTTTTGTCAAGCATGATACTTGCCGTTTCACCCAGGTCGGTTTCTGGCACTGTGAATACCACTTCTCTTTTAATAAGTGTACTTATCGGAACTTTGAAGATTTCAGCGGTGTTTCCTGTAACAAGTTTTTCAAAAATATCCCCGCTGCCAAGGAACCGCATAATATCCGATGCGGTTATTATTCCCACAAGCACATCACCCTTTACTACCGGGAGTCTTCGGATACCGTTGTTAATCATAGACCTGGCAGCAGTCCCGATAGGCATATCAGGCGGCGCTGTAATAATGTTCTTGCTCATATACTCATTTACAGTTTTGCCAGTCATGATACCTGCGAGAAGGAACACAAAATCCTTTTCTGAAACGATGGCTTTTACCTTATTCTCATCATCTGTGACAGGGATACCCCCGACATTCTGTTTAATCATGGTATCCATTGCGTTCTTGATGGAATCCTTTACATTAAGGCTCACGACATTTTCCTCCATTATCTCGCTGACATTAGCGTTGACAGCAGCAAGGAAGTTTCCTTTATACCTGTTCTTTACCATCAGGTGTTTTTTCCCTCCTCCAAGGAAATCAACAATATCTTTTGAAGTCACGATACCTTCAAGCCGGTTTGTACCTGCGTCAGCAACAGGCAGTCTCCTGAAACCGTGTTCCAGCATGGTCTTAACTGCCCCGATTATAGACATTGTTGGCGGGATTGTAACAACTTCATTTGATGAGATAGTCATTATATCCCCTGTGTGTTCTGAAATCCTTGATTTGAAATCCAGAGGTCCCATATTGCGGGTATACCCGTCACGGACATGTTTTTCTTTTTTCGGTATTACTGCATTTTTTATGCTTGATTTGTTCATGCAACCCTCCTTAAATACATGCTTTTATTATGTCACTTCTATCAATTATCCCGACAAGTTTGCCATCATTTACAACGGAAATCCGTCCGATATCCAGTTTC
>PGYG01000093.1 GCA_002839545.1 Candidatus Methanoperedentaceae archaeon HGW-Methanoperedenaceae-1 | reverse complement strand
CCGTCAGGAACAATATCAGAAACATGGCTGACAGTAGTACCGTTAGCCGCCCCGAGATAAAGCACGGCAGAGTCTTTTTTCAAAGGCACAGCAGTACGTTTCAGCAATATCGCCGCAAGTTTACTGTGGAACGGGTCCCAGATGCGGTATTCTTCACTGCCAAAACGTATGGTTTTTTCACCGGGTATTCCCGGAACAAGGCTTTTTGTAACTATCCTTTTTAAGCCGTTAAGCTCAATTGTAAAGACATTATCCAGCCCTGTTCCATGCAGTTCCAGTTCATTCATCCGGTTATTATGCTGTTGCGATTAATCGTGCAATATCGCTTCCTACGTCAGAAGTTGTATTTGAGCCGCCCCTGTCATAGGTTTTCACTTTATTATTGACAATATTCTTCTCTATTGCCCTGACAATTGCTGCTGATGCTTCCTGCTCGCCAATCTGGTCAAGCAGAAGTGCGCCAGCCCATATGGTTGCAATCGGGTTTGCTTTATTCAGCCCCTTGTACTTTGGCGCGCTTCCGTGTATTGGCTCAAACATGCTTGTTCCTTCAGGATTGATGTTACCGCCAGGAGCCAGACCAAGCCCGCCCTGGATCATTGCGCCAAGGTCTGTGATGATGTCGCCAAACATGTTCGGGGTAACTACCACATCGAACCATTCGGGATTCTTAACAAACCACATAGTTATGGCATCCACAAAATTGAAATCAGTTTTCGTGTCAGGATATTCAGACGCGATTGATGTAAACTCCTCGCGCCATAACCCGTAGATATCAGACAGTACATTTGCCTTATCCACAGAGGATACATGTTTGTTCCTGTTTTTTGCAAGCTCAAAAGCATAACGGATAACCCGCCGTGTTCCTTCTTTACTGATAAGACCGAGCTGGTAGCCGATTTCCTCGCTATCAGAATCAATATCAAGCCCGAATTTCACGTTATACATAGTACGTGCGACCTCAAGCGTAGCTTTGCTTTTTCCCTTCTTAGCGCGCCCGCCGATTCCTATATAAAAGTCTTCAGTATTCTCACGCACAACAACAAAATCAATATCTTTCGCTGTTTTGCCCTTGATGGGAGTTTCCACGCCCTCAAGCAGTTTTATCGGACGCAGGTTAACATACTGGTCAAAATAAAACCGCATGTTCAGAAGGATACCTTTTTCAAGCACGCCGGGTTTAATCCTGTCATCGCCTATTGAGCCAAAATAAATAGCCTTGTAAGCAGAAAGTTCTTTCAGCGTATTTTCCGAGATAAGCTCCCCAGTTTCAAGATAATGGTCCGCACTGTGGGGATATTCAATCCAGTCAATATCAAAGCCGAATCTTTCTCCGGCAGCATCAAGCACTTTGCGTCCTTCCGTAATTATTTCAGGACCGATTCCATCACCGGGAATAACAGGAATTTTATATTGTGTCATATGTTGTCCTCATACTATTTTTTAATTTTTTTGCACTAAGAGTTCCCTGTTAGGTTATTAAATTAACTAAACAGGCTCATCATTTAAAGGAAATAAAAGTATATCACCAGATTGTTAAAAAAGCAAATAAAAATCTCTTAAGTTATTTCTCCGTGGGTATGCCTCACAACGCCGCCGACCTTAAGTTTCCCTCCCTCAAGGATTACAGTGGTAAGTCCTTCTATGATGCCATCAGTCTCAATAACGTCACCGTCTGTCATTTCCCGCACGATTACCGTGTATTTTGTTTTGTGCCTGTAATCTTTATTCACTCTAAAACTCCACTACCAGAACTGTTTTTCAGGTAAAAAAGATTATCGTTCTATTCTATTTTGTTTTACCGAGATTTTATTTATTAATCCTGCTTTACAGGGGGCTATGAAGTATATTGTCCTTATTGGAGACGGGATGGCAGATTACCCGATTGATGAACTTGGTAACCTGACACCGCTTCAGGCTGCCAATACCCCGAATATGGATTTTATTGCAAAGCACGGAAGATGCGGTGCTGCAAGAACTGTGCCAGATGATATGCCGGCAGGCAGTGATGTTGCAAACCTCTCCATACTGGGTTATGACCCTGTTAAGTATTATTCAGGGCGCGGTCCTCTTGAGGCTGCCAGTATGGGCATCTCACTTGAAAAGGATGATGTTGCTTTCAGGTGTAATCTCATCACGGAAAAAGACGGATTGCTCGCTGATTACAGCGCAGGACATATTTCAAACGAAGAAGCAAGGATTTTGATTGAAGCCGTGGATAATGAACTTGGGAACGGCTGTAAGTTCCATGCAGGCATTAGCTATAGGCATTTACTGGTGATGAAACAGGGCGAAAAGGCTGAATGCATAGCGCCGCATGATGTTATGGGGCAGCCCGTTGAGAGCGTCCTGCCGTGCGGGGATGCCTCGGAAATGCTAAGGGAGCTGATACGAAAATCAAAACCGGTTCTTGAGGCTCATGATGTCAATACAAAAAGGAAAGAAAATGGCAAGAACCCTGCAAACTTAATCTGGCCGTGGGGACAGGGGAAAGCACCAATGATGCCCCTGTTCAAGGAAACGTACGGTGTTTCCGGTTCCATAATCTCGGCAGTTGACCTGTTAAAAGGCATCGGGAAATACGCAGGGCTTCAGGTTATTAATGTTCCTGGCGCAACAGGGTACCTTGATACAAATTTTTCAGGGAAAGCTGCATATGCCCTTGAATCCCTGAAAGAGCGGGATTTTGTGGCAGTCCATGTCGAGGCGCCGGACGAAGCCGGACATATGGGGGACATCGACGCAAAGATAAAAGCCATCGAGGATTTTGATGAGAAAGTGGTAGGCGGGATGCTTAATGAACTGGGCGGCTTCGGTGATTTCAGGATTCTTGTATTGCCTGACCACTATACACCAATTTCCGTGAAAACCCATACACGGGAACCAGTGCCGTTTGCGATTTATTCATCAACGGAAAGTGCCGACTATGTTGAACGGTTTGATGAGGATTCGACAAAAGAAGGCGTGTTCGGGGAAGTTATTGGGCATAATTTGATGGGAATGCTTATGAAGTAACAGTTATTATTATTATTGCCTCTGGTTATATTTTAAGTCTGTACTAATAGTATAACGTTTTTTACGAACATCAACCGAAATACTTAATATATACGTAAATAATAAGTGTATAGTACGTAAAATATACGGGAGTTGAAACGAATGGACGCGAGGAATTGTACTAAAGGAGCAAAAATAAATGGGGACTGGAATAAATCCATCAAAGAAATCGTACCGAGATTTGAACGAATTGAAAACACGTGTTCAGGAGCTGGTTTATAAAGAAAAATACGCAATATCATGGAAGCATATAAAACAAAATCATCCGAACATTACGGAACATGAAATCTTAAACGGGCTGATATATGGTTTATACAAACCTGACAAAAATATTGAGGCGCGCTATGTATCATGGTCAAAACTTACAACAAGTCCTGTCCGGCTCATACGGATTGTGTTTGAACTTCATGAAACGCCTGATAGCGAATTAATACTTGTAATTACAGCCTTTGAGGAAGAATAAATAAATGAAAACCAGAAAAGAAAAAACGGAAATACCGGAGAATATACCTGTTATAACTCCCGAAATGATGGATAAAACAGCTATCGAAATAGCTAAAAGGCGCGGCAGAAAAAAAGAGTCCCCATTAAAAAAAGTTACTGATTTACAGTGCCCTTCATGTGACAATAATTCAATGGATTACGTGGATGACCTGACTTTTGATGTAACTCTTGCAGGTGAAAGAGTCGTAATTTCAAATCTTACAGGTTTGAAATGTACAAAATGCAGTGAAGAAATGTTTGATGCCAGCTCCACAAAACTCATTGAGAAATACACGACAGGAAGACCAACTGGCGGGTATGAATGTAATATCTCCACAGTTGGCGGCGGGAAAATCGGTCTTTATTTTCCCAAGGATCTGTTCCGTGTCATGAAAATCAAAAAAAGTGATAAAGTCGTCCTGACGCCGGTATCCAATCGTAAAATGGTTATTGAACTCCTAAACTCCTCATAAACCTCTCCTTAATATCTTTTGCAGTATAAGGAATATTTCCGCATTTAGCATTAACTGGTTTCACAATTACATGGATAAAACAGGTTTT
>PGYG01000092.1:6629-10807 GCA_002839545.1 Candidatus Methanoperedentaceae archaeon HGW-Methanoperedenaceae-1 | reverse complement strand
GACGGCGTAATTGATATATCCGATGCGGTGAAAATAGGGAAGAAATGGAGTTAGGAAAAGCAATCCGTTTCACTGCATTGGTTTTAATTTTACTCAATGTGAATATGCCGGCTGCAAGTGCCCAGACAGTAACAATGAGTATATCCCCTGCAAGCAATAATATCAATGCAGGAGAGACATTTTCAATTTCTGTAATACTTAGTCCAGAAGACAGTAATGTATATGGCGCAGAGTTTGAAATTTTATTTGATAAAACAGTAGTTGAAGGAGTTAGTGTCGTTAAAGGACCATTGCTTGAAAGTGACGGCGCTTCAACACTGGAAGTAGTGAAACCCATTGACAATACTAACGGTAAAATATCCTATTCCATCTCACGAAAAGATGTGGGCAGTGGAATAAACTCAAGCGGAACGTTGGCGTATGTTACTTTTAAAGGTGTAAATGCGGGTTCTTCGGCATTAAATTTAAATAATGTTATAATAAGTGACCCTTCTTCACTGTCGATACCAAGCTCCACAATTACAGGTAGTGTGAATGTTGCTGAAGTACAAGCCACACCAACCCCAACACCCACTGATACACCTTCCACACCTGGTGCAAACGACTCGGATACATCAGGTCCAGTGGATAATGCCGGCGTACCATCGGTCACGGCAGCAGGTAAACCCGAACCGGTCTTAAATGAAGACAAAACACTTGAAGTGTTACACCCTGACAGTACAATCCTGTTCTTATCTTCCGAAGCAAGTGAAACCACACAAGGGGACGTATTTAGTGTCAATGTATATGTAAAATCCACTGAACCGGTTTATGGTGTGGAATTTAAGCTTTCTTATGATAAAAACCTTGCAGAAGGCATAAGCTTAGAGCAGGGTTCGTTTCTTGGCGGTTCGGTCATTGTAAATGAAATAAATAACGAAAAGGGTGAAATGGTGTATGCGGAAACAAGATTCGGTAATGTGACCGGCATTAAGTCAAAGGCGATTGCAGCAAAAGCATCATTCAAAGCCAGGAATCCTGGCAACATAACGATACAGCCGGAAAGTATCAGGTTTGTAAATGATAACGAAGAAATTATAGGTAATGTCCCTTTTAGCGGGATTGGCATTACAATCCATAAGCTTCCCAAATCCCGTGGGTTAAACGCTTCAGGAATCCTGGGGGTAATAACAGCCATGCTGATTGCGGCGCTTTTTATGAAGGCAGGAAAAAGAAACAAACCAATCATTTCTTGCAGGGATAAAAATGAGTAAACTTATAATGGATAACGGAGCTATCGAGTTTATAAAAAACGCCCTTGGAAAAGAAAATGCAAAAGCCATGCGGATATTTACATCCGGCGGCGGATGCTGTAAGCAGTTTGAGATGTCCCCGGTAGAAAAACCACTTGCTGGTGATGTTTCCCATCACACGGGCGGTATTACAGTATATGTGGAAAAGGAGATTGCGGACAATACCTCCTCTGTTGAAATCAAGTTTGATGAAAACAGGGGATTGCTAATAGAATTCAGGTAAACTATTAAATACAACCCGTTCGCAATTATACGAATAATACAAAAACCAGGAGAAAATGAATGATTGGAATATCTAAGCTTTATTGCGGGACAGTTGAACCGTCTGATGCCCTGAGGTACGGGCGCGATTCCAGTAAATTACCTTCGCATTTATTACAATTTTCAAAGGATAAGAAACCCGTAGTTGTATGGAACATGGGGCGGCGCTGCAACCTTCGCTGTGTCCACTGTTATGCCCAGTCAAGGGATATCGAATATAAGGATGAACTCACAACAGAGCAGGGCAAGGCACTGATTGACGACCTTGCACAGTTCGGCGCCCCGGTCATTCTTTTTTCGGGCGGCGAGCCTATTATGCGAAAAGACCTGCCCGAACTTGCTATGTATGCCAAATCTAAAGGTATGAGGGCTGTCATCTCAACAAACGGTACGCTGATTGATGAAAAGATGGCAAAAGTCCTGAAAGATATCGGGCTGTCGTATGTAGGCATATCACTGGATGGAATGAGGGAAACCAACGATAAGTTCAGGGGTTTTTCAGGTGCTTTTGATAAGGCACTGGAAGGCATGCGCAATTGCAAGAGGGAAGGAATCAAGGTTGGTCTGCGTTTTACCATCAACAAGAAAAACGTAAAGGATATTCCCGCGATTTTTGACCTGCTTGAAGAAGAAGGAATCCCGCGTGTATGCTTTTACCACCTTGTCTATTCGGGTCGCGGTTCAAAGCTGGTAGAAGAAGACCTGAGTCATGAGGAGAGCCGAAAGACTCTTGACCTTATAATGGACAGGACGAAAGAAATGCACGATAAGGGCTTTCCTATGGAAGTATTGACTGTTGATAACCACTGCGACGGACCGTATGTTTATTTCCGGCTCCTGAAGGAAGACCCAAAACGTGCTGCTGATGTTTACGAACTTCTCCAGATGAACCAGGGCAATTCAACTGGTATCGGTATCGGATGCGTGTCATGGGACGGCTCGGTACATGCAGACCAGTTCTGGAGGCATTATTCGTTTGGGAATGTAAAGGAAAGGAAGTTCAGCGAGATATGGACTGATACTACAAATGAACTCATGGCTGGTCTTAAGAACAGGAAGCCTCTGATAAAAGCCAATGCCGACAGGTGCGCAAAATGCAAATGGCTGGATATTTGTAATGCCAACTTCCGTGTAAGGGCTGAGGCTGTATATGGTAATGTCTGGGCTGATGACCCTGCATGTTATTTGACGAATGAGGAAATTGGTTACGACGAAGTTAAAGAGTAATAATTTACCTTACCTGTGCGGTGCCTGGTGCACCGCGACTAACTTTTTTCAAGCAGTGTAAGTGAACGAATCCATTCACCTTTAGGTTCGCGTTTTGTCCCCACAACAAGCCGTTTTATATCTCCTACAGTCTCAACCATACCGCTTGCTTCAATCCGTTCCCCTGCCAGCGCCTGTCCCGCATATGTGTGCGTGTACGAAAGCACGCAGCTTATCTCAGGATGGTCTACTTTAAATATTGCGGGACTGTCAAATGAAAAATCCGCATTTGTTACGGTAGCTTCAATGGTTGCATGTCCGATATCAACTCCTCGCTTGAATGGTGTTATATCTTCCCAGTCCCTGACATACAAAAGGTCGAAGTACGTTCCGTCAACCATTCCCCTGTTTCCTTTCCTGAGTTCATGGATAAGGAATTCATCAAAGGAAATCTCAGGTCTTCGTTTTTTGTAAATATCCTGCCACATCTCATTGCTTATTTCGGTGAGCGCGGTGTTTCCTTTTTTAGCCTGGGCGATAATATCCCGCGCCCTGAACCATGATTTGCCATAAATGATAAAATCAATATCCGAAGTTTCGTTTTGCAGTCCTGGAAGAAGCGAACCTGTAACTCCCATTTTATCAAGGGGTATATCTTTTTCGAGTGCTTTTACAATTTCCCTGACTTTCTTGTTTTCCCGTGTTAAGGCAGGTATTTTCTCGTTTGGCGCAAGAACCTGTTTAACGCGGTCGTATGGCACTATATGGACATCTTTAACCCATTCAGGGCGGGTTTGTTTCATGAAAATAAAAGCATCATCAAACTCAAGTTTGCGGAATTTCTTATCCGTGCCTCTTGTTCCTTTTTGGTCTGGTACATACCTGAGAACCGAGCGTATGCCTTCTTCATGGGAGTAGTCAGCAACTGCAAAAATCCAGTCATCGTCAGTAATTACGAAGTCACGAAGGCGCGTCCTTAACATATCTACTCAACAGAATCGGGTTTATATAAATGATATGATTTTATTGCATACCGGGAATTTTATTTAAATATAGCAAGGGTTTATATATTGATAAGGTGTAGGGTATTCTAAGATTTGAAGCTGTTTGACTGATACATTCCAGAAAAAGGTTTTTGCCGTTTTTAAGGTTTTGTTTTTTCATGATGGTTGATAATCTAAAGTTAAGGATGTGTAATATTGTTTGGAAATGAACAGAACAGTGCTCCGGTAGTTGCCGGGGAAAACTATGAAGTATCGATTGATGATCTTGCCAGAGAAGGCGACGGAATTGCCAGAGTAGAAGGTTTTGTAATCTTCGTACCAGGCACAAAAGTTGGAGATAAAGTAACTATTAAAGTTAATAAAGTAATGAGAAAGTTCGCAGTTGCAGAAAAAGTAGAGTAAATAACTCTACTTC
>PGYG01000092.1:0-6557 GCA_002839545.1 Candidatus Methanoperedentaceae archaeon HGW-Methanoperedenaceae-1 | reverse complement strand
CCGAGCTTTTTCACAGACGAAGACGTGTAACGCTCATCAAGAAGAATCCTTGCGCCGTAATCATCAGGTGACCGCACAACCCTTCCGAGCGCCTGCCTGACTTTCCTTATTGTGGGAATCTGTATGGCATAATCCCAACCGTTCCCGAATTCCGCTTCATACGCTGCTTCCACGGCGCGTGTCCTGTCATTAAGCGCAGGATACCCGACACCAACGATAACAACCGTCCGTCCCCTGCTGTTATTATAATCCACGCCTTCTGAAAGCGTGCCCCACATATAAGAAATGAGCACTGCTTTCTTGCCTTTTTCCCCGAGTTCAAAAAATTCCTCCCTGATTTCCTGTGACGATTCACCGACTTTATCAAGGTAAACAGGGACATCACAATCAATCCTGTCCTTATATTGTGCGGCTTCATAGAAACTCGGGAAGAATACCAGCACATTCCCGTCCGATTGTTCAATAATATCATTAAGTACCTGCGTAATTATTTCCTTAGTATGCGGATTATCCCGGTTCTTTGCAAATAAAGGCGGCACTGATACTGAAATTGTAAGGCGTTTTTCTTCAGGGAATGTGATGCCATAAGCCAGGTCAACGGTTTCCCTGTCAAGTCCAAGCGTTGCTTTCACGGTATCGAAAGGCGCGAGTGTTGCAGACATGAGAACCGCAGCATAGGCAGAATTAAACAATGGCGCAGTGACGTTTTTCGGGATGCACGTGAACAATTCAAGCCTGCCGTAAATCTCGTTGTTATACCGCCGCACGCTAAGGATTGGGTAATAATTCCAGTTATTTGAGAGTTTGAAATACCCGGAAAGGAAAATAGCTGCATTCAGGCTGTTGCATATTTTCTTGACAGGACTTTTCCCTTCTGTAAACTGTTTTTCGTAAAAAGCATCAATACTCAACCCTATACTCCTTATATTTTCAATAGTTTCTTCAGGTTTTTTGATACCAGCCTTTTCAAGCTCTTTCATGAGCTTGTTCCTGAACATATCAACGCGCTCCTCAGGGTCGGCTATACGCAGGTCGTACCAATGATTGCCCACCTTTTCCCGTTCCCCGAACTTGAACCTGATATTATATGTTGATTTTATTGTCTCAAGCAGAATGCGCAGGAAAGTTTCAACATCATGCGCTGGAACCGAATCCATATTAGCCTCGATTTCATCAAGCGCCTTTTTAATCGTGAGTTCGGAAAGGGTTATTGAGGAATGCGAGCGTGCCGCTGACTCGATATTATGCGCCTCATCGAAAATTGTTATGACATCAGACAGGCTTTTATCCATCCATCCGAGGACATTGGTGCGTATATCCTCGTTCAGGAAATGGTGGTAGTTGCAAATCAGAAGGTCGGCTTCTTTCATGTACCGTTTCAGCAATTCGTAACCGCATGTATTGTTTGACAGCGCCCAGTCTGCAACGTCCTCAGGTGTGCGCACGCCAGAGAAAAGCCATGTGCGGAATTCGTCAGTATCTGTTTTCAGTATTCCGAGAAGCTGGCTGCATGAATTCTTTTTAGTATCATTGATTTGGTTTTCGTACCGGTCAGATTCCGTGCTCAGGTCTTTCTGGAGCTCGATTAAAGATGACTCACCGTGTTTTTTTATTTTGTCTTTTACGGATTTAAGGTCGCTTTTCAACTGCCCGAAATCCTTTTCCTGTTCGATAAGCTTGTAAGTATTATCGCGAAGAAGGCTGCATGTATCATAATCCATATCAGGTCTTGGGCACATGAGCATCTTGCCCTTGAGGACAACGACTTTTATGTCTTTCTTCTTCCTTATTTCCCGTGCTTCCTCGATGAACTGTGCCATCTGCTGGTGGACATTGGTGGCAATAACTACGGTTTTCTTTTCCTGTTTTGCAACATGCAACGCCGGTGCGAGTGCGCTCAGGGTTTTCCCTGTCCCGCATGCGCCTTCAAAAAGCACTACTTTTTTTTTACCAAGGGCTTCGTGGATGGCATCCATCAAGCTGGTTCGGGTAGCAGGTTTTTTTCGGGAAATAGCTGAGATAGTCTCTCTTCATCAGCGACTATAAGAGACTGGATTCATATAAACAGTACTGTTTATTCAGGAAAGAAATTTACAAAGAGTACAACAGGAGTTTGATAAACCAGATAATAAAAACATGGTAAAGATAGCTTATCCGCATATGGAACTTGTTTTGAAGGACAGGCTTTTTCACGTTAGGTCTGTGTCATGTGGTTTTAAAATAATGCTAAATAAAAAAGGCAGTTCCGGAAGAAACTCCGGAACTAATCCAAATTTTTGTTATTTACGCCTTAGCAACAGACATGCTACAGCAAGCACTCCTGTGCCGGCAAACAAACCCTCAAATCCGGTTGTTGATGGTGTTGTTGTCGGTGCTGGTGTGGATTGTGTCTCCGGTGCAAAGCGAAGAATCTGGTACTGACCGTCGCCGTAAGTTGTGTGCCCAGGTGGAAGTTCACCTCTTCCGCAGTTGTCAAATATAGCAAGAGAATACTCATACTCTGTTTCTTTAGCAAGGTCAAACTGGACATCATCCGCATTTCCGGTTACCAGTGCCCGCCTGAATTCCTGGATCCATACCCCGTCTTTCCAAACGGCTGTATTGAGCACATCACCACGACTTCCATCGGGTATCCTCAAGATAGTTTCGGGTACTACGGCATTCAAAGTTTCATATTTATTCCATGCGTCTGCCACAGCAGCTGCGTCGTATGCAGCATCGGTTGGATCTGCAACAATTGTTTCCGCGTTATCGATCTCATTCTGTGTCAGTACCATAGCGTCTGCCCATGAATTCGGTTTTGTTTCTATAACTTTAGGCGCACTCTGGTCTCCATTACGGTTGTTACTGTAAGCACTCTTACCTTTGTCAGCACGCCTTCCTGAATCCTCAGTGTCGTAACCGTCATCGAGATCCATGTACCATATGAGACGTTTGTCATCTAATACGCCTGAGAATTTGACTGTACCGGCGGTAGCTTCGAATGCCTCATTTCCTGATATTGTCAGGTCGCCACTATCTGTTGCACTGTAAACCCCGAGACCTCTGGCAGCCTTGTTGTGCCAGATATCCATTGTCGCACCGGTGGTATCTGTGAATTTGGCAGAACCCGGCACATTACCGTGGCATGATATTGCACAACCATAGCGCGCTTTGAAATTTGGGGTGTTGATATTCCAGAAAACTGCAAAGCGATCTTCTGACTGCTTGTCATTATCACTGGCTGCCGCAGGATGTCTCCACTTACCAGTGGAACTGTCCATAACCCATGATGAAGCCCTGGCAAGGCTTGCAGTGGAATCCTTCCACTCAGCACGGATATAGAGGTACTTGTCGCTGTACAGGGCTTTCAATTTGATATTATCCGTTGCTGTGTATACGGAAGGTTTTACAGATATAACGTGTTCTGTTGCCTTGTTCCATGCAGTATTGTCGGTACCTTTGACGAGATCGTTTATATCAAAGTCGGAAGTCTTGACAGCATCCAGATATGGGTTGTATCTAGTGGTGCGGTCATTGGTGTATGTAGAATCAATCCAGTTTGTTATCGTGGTAACCTCGTTAGCGGTGAGGTATTTAGCCATAAATCCGCCCGGCTGGATCCACGAACGCAGTGTACCATGTTCTACTGCTGCGATTATCTTCTCATTTGTCTGCAATGAAGGTAATCCTTTACCCTTAGAAAGTGGTCCAGTGGTGAAACCTTTTTCCATGTTGTTCCTGTGACATGAAACGCATTCTTTCTCAGCATTATCTGCCAGCTTTGTCTGGTCACTATTGTTACGCAGGAAAAAGTGTGTTTTTTCAACTTTCGAATGACAATTGGTGCAGCCCGTAGTGGTTACTGTGTGCTTGATTGCGTCAGTATTCCCATAAGGAACGTGGCACAGACTACACTGGTCAGAATCCTGGCCACCCGGCGTGCGGTCCTTATGCGAAGACGGTATGTCTACATGGCAACGGGCACAGTTGTTTGTAATTATGTTAGATACTTCGGCAGGAACAGAAGGTGCAGCATTTACTGGTACTGCTGTGATTAGCAAAACCAATATCGTCAGCACCAATATTGTTCTATTTAGATTTTTATTCTTCATTATGAACCTCCTTTGTTGGACAACTTCATTTATCGCATGAGCTAATTGCTCGTGTTTTGTCTTTGTTTAACCCGTTTTTATTCAAGAATCAAGCCGGGTTCATTGTTTTTAATGTTGCAATGTATCAGGCAATCTTCCCACAATCTTATAATTCACTCATTCTAAACAAAAAGTTATTGGTTTTGCTGCAGTGTGGTATAATTCCAAAAACTCTTTAGAATTTTGATTTTACATAGTTTTCCAGACTTTTCTTTATATACTGTTTATAAACCGGATGTCTGAAACATGAGTTTTTCAAACATTTAAAAATTAACAAAAGGCTTAAATGGAAAAACGGCATTAAGCAAATCCCTTGTCCGGATAGTGTAGTGGCCTATCATGAGGGCCTGTCGAGCCCCCGACCCGGGTTCAAATCCCGGTCCGGACGTTTTATTTTTTTTGGCGAAATACTTATGTCCTATCAGGATAGAATTCCATAACAAAAGGAGTTGGGAATTTATGTCAGGGAAAAGGAAAACATTTCACGAGAGGTGTCCTGTTTGCGGCGGCGATGACCTGCCGCTTGACCATGAAACAATATTTTATGATGACCTTGAACCTGATATACCGGTGTATGCCGAAGTCTCCCCCGGACGCTGGATAAAGGTAGTCGAAAGGAAACCTGCCCGGACATAAAAGGCAAAAGCGCAATTTCGGGATTATACATTCTGGAAATAAAACATAAACATTAATGAATAAGTATGATAACTTGGAGGTATGGTTAGAGTAATCGGCATTGACCCGGGTACTAAAAGTTTTGACCTGTGCGGTCTTGAGGATGACAATGTAATCCTTGACATGTCAATACCTACTGTTGATATTTCAAATGACCCCGGTCTTGTCCCCGGAATAATCAGGGATGTCGGTGCCGATATAATTGTTGGACCGTCGGGTTACGGTATTCCTGTTACGCATATCAATGATATAGGTGAGCGGGAGTTGTTTCTCATGTCGCTTGTCAAAAATGGGGATAAGAAAAGTATCCTTGGCATGCGCCAGACCATAAAAAGGATGAGGGATGAAAGGTTTCCGGTTTTATTCATACCAGGCGTAATACATCTGCCTACTGTTCCCATATATCGAAAGTTCAATAAAATAGATATGGGTACTGCGGATAAGCTCTGCTGTGCCGCGCTCGGTATACGTGACCAGGCATTAAGGCTTGGCAGGGATTACAGCGAAACATCGTTCATAATGCTTGAGATGGGATACGGATACACTGCCGCCACTGCTGTGGATGGCGGGCAGGTTGTTGACGGGATAGGAGGAAGTTCGGGTAATATCGGTTATCTCTCACTTGGATGCATGGATGCGGAACTTGCTTATCTTCTCGGCAGTTTTGATAAGGAACTTATTTTCAGGGGCGGGGTTGAAACCATTGCGCATGCTCCTGAACTGGTGATGGATAATGAAACAGCAAGAGAGGCTTACCTTGAAAGTGCTGTTAAGGATGTGCTGGCACTGACAGCTTCTGTGAAACCTGAGGATATACTTATTTCAGGCAGGTTGTCACGGATATCCGGGATGATGGAAGAGCTTGGGAAGCGGCTTGATATGGCGCCTGTCAGGAGGGTTCCGGGTTTTGGTGCGAAGAATGTTAAGGAAGCGGCGCAGGGAGCGGCTGTTATCGCAGACGGGCTTGCCGGCGGGAAGTATTCTGGACTTATTGACGTAATGCGTATGCGGGAGGCAAAAGGCACGTCTCTTGATTATATCCTGCTGCCTGAAATTGAGGCGTTGAAAAAAGAGTACGGTGTCTGACTTTTTACCAAAGTTTTTTAAGGAATCATGACATGAAGGGGTTTCACCCTGTTGGGCTCGTGGCTTAGCCAGGATATAGCGCCGGGCTTCTAACCCGGATGCCGGGGGTTCGAATCCCCTCGGGCCCGTTTCAGTATTTGCCTCGGTGGCTTAGGGGTATAGCGCGTCCTTGGTAAGGACGAGGTCGAGGGTTCAAATCCCTCCCGGGGCTTTTTTTGTTTTTGTATGTATTCATTTAACCGGCGTTGGACTTAAGTCCGGTATGTGACTTGCATTCTATAACCCGTCTCATGCTTGAGCAAACAATAAGAATTCAAGCCAATAATTTCCGCATCTTAAATCGGAGCATGAGTGGTAAATTTAAACTAAATTCGGCAGTGGCACTATTAGTTGTAGTATCCATTAACGTATTATCAGATGAATAACGATTGTACCGATATGAAAGGCGAAATAATATATACGAAGCTTATCAATATCTCTTTTAACTGGAATTTTTAGAATTAAAAGCAAATAATTGGGAGTTATTATGAGCAACAAGAATCAGAAACATAAATTAACTACTGCATTTGGAATACCTGTAGCTGACGACCAGAATAGTTTTACTGCCGGGGAACGCGGACATGTCCTGATGCAGGATGTTCACCTGCTTGAGAAGCTGGGTCA
>PGYG01000091.1 GCA_002839545.1 Candidatus Methanoperedentaceae archaeon HGW-Methanoperedenaceae-1 | reverse complement strand
GACGAAGGAAATTGGCGCGCAATAATGGAATACTTCTCTCCTGCCGTTCAATTAGGCTTAACTGCCACACCAAAACGAGAAGAGAATGCTGATACATACAAATATTTCGGTGACCCGCTTTATGTTTATTCGCTAAAAGAAGGAATAAATGATGGTTTCTTAACTCCTTTCAAGGTCAGAAGAATTAAAACAACTATGGATGAGTATGTTTATGTTTCTGATGATGAGGTTATTGAAGGAGAAGTAGAAGAAGGAAAAATCTACACTGGAACCGACTGGAATAAAATAATTGAAATCAAAGCAAGAGAAGCATATAATGTAAAATTACTCTTAAAAGAGATAAATCAAAATGAAAAAGCGATTATTTTTTGCGCAACCCAGGATCATGCACTTGCGATCAGGGATTTAATTAATCAAAATAAGAAAAGCACAGAACCTAATTACTGTGCGCGTGTTACTGCCAATGATGGGAAACTTGGCGAGCAATATCTGGCAGAATTCAGGGATAATGAAAAAACAATCCCGACAATTCTTACTACCTCACAAAAGCTTTCAACCGGAGTTGATGCAAGGAATATACGAAGCATTGTTTTAATGCGACCAATTAATTCTATGATTGAATTCAAACAAATTGTCGGGCGCGGCACCAGATTATTTGACGGAAAAGAATTCTTTACAATATATGATTTTGTCGGCGCATATCATCACTTTAGCGACCCGGAATGGGACGGCGAACCATTAGAACCTGAACCATCAACCAGATCAAAACCAATTATGAAAGAAACACCAGCGCCTTATGGAGATGGCTCTGATGAGCAAACAAAAAAGAAGAAATTAAAAATAAAGTTAGGGGATGGAAAAGAACGTGAAATTCAGCATACGATGCAAACTTCATTTTGGAGCGCGGATGGGAAACCAATTTCAGCAGAAGAGTTTTTGCATAGCCTGTTTGGAAAATTGCCTGAATTTTTTAAAGATGAAGCGCAACTTCGTAAAATATGGTCAAATCCCATAACAAGAAAAGCCCTGCTTGATAAACTGGCAGAAGCAGGTTATGGAATGAATGAATTGAAAACATTGCAGCAGTTAATAAATGCCCAAAACAGCGATATATTTGATGCTTTAGAATACATTTCGTATGCAATTAAACCGATTTCAAGAGAAGAAAGGGTCGCAAGAGCGCAATCAAGCATATTCAAGTCATTGGACAATAAACAAAAAGAATTTTTGGAATTTGTTTTATCTAAATACGTTGAAACCGGTATTGAAGAGCTTGATGAAGAAAAACTGCCCGACTTACTAAAAATTAAATATTTTGCACTAAATGATGCAACTGAATTACTTGGCGGCGTTGATAGAATAAGAGCGACATTTATTGATTTCCAGCAGCATTTATTTGCATCAGCATAAAATTGATGGAAATTATTATTACACACCAGAATAACCACCAACACGAATTGAAATGGCATCCACAAAAAGCAACCTTTATCCTCAATCACAGCACAATTTACCTTTCCCGCACCGACAAAACAAAAGCTATAAGTAATGATTATACATGTCTAATGTCTTATCTGATTCGCATGGCTGATTACTCAAAAAATATTTACATGGAGCACATTAACTCCATACCAAAAAACTTCGAGATATGCGACGTTACCTTAAGGGACGGTGAACAAACACCCGGCGTGGCTTTCACCCGTGAAGAAAAAATCGCCATCGCACAAAAACTTGACAGCATCGGAATCAATGTAATCGAAGCCGGATTCCCGGTTGTCTCGCCCGCAGAAGAAGCCACAGTAAAAGAAATAGCCCATCTCGGACTAAACGCAAGAATCTGCTGCCTTGCCCGTTCCGTAGCAAGGGATATAGACGTGGCGCTCCGGTGCGATGTGGATTTCGTAAGCGTTTTTATCGCAACCTCCGACATCCACCTCAAATACAAATACCACAAGACATTCGCAGAAGCCGAATCCTGCGCCCTTGACGTTCTCGATTATGCAAAAGACCACGGTCTGACCGTCAGGTTCGCAGCAGAAGACGCCACCAGAACCGACATCAATGTCCTGAAATCCATATTCAAAAAAGCGGAAGACCACGGCGCAGATTATCTCAGCATTGCCGACACTGTCGGAATCCTGAACCCAAGCACAACCTTCTGGCTGGTCAGTGAGCTCAAGAAATCCATACATACAAAACTGTGCATCCACTGCCACAACGACCTCGGAATGGCTGTCGCAAACACATTAAGCGCAGCAGAAGCAGGTGCATACCAGCTTCATACCACAGTCAACGGCATAGGTGAACGCTCAGGAAATTCAGCACTTGAAGAAGTGCTTATGGGGCTTCGGGTGCAGTACGGGATTGAAAAATACGACGTGAGCAAGCTCATGGAAATATCAAAGATGGTCGAGAATTACTCTGGTATAAAGATTCCCAGAACCAAACCTGTTGTCGGCAAAAATGCCTTCTCGCATGAATCCGGCATCCACGTGGCTGCGGTTCTTGAAAATCCCATGACCTACGAACTTTTCTCACCTGAAATGGTAGGCGGGACAAGGGAGCTTATTATCGGAAAACACACAGGCACAAAAGCCTTAAAAGGTGTTGTCCAGAAAATGGGGCACAACCTCACGCATGACCAGATGTGCATCCTGCTTGACCGGGTTAAGAAATGCAGTGAAGCAAAAAGAATGGTTACCTGTGACATCCTTGAAAGTTTTATAAAAGAGCTTTATTGAGGCTGGCTGTTCAAGGTTTTATCAATTCAATACACCGGACACTTTCCACGCGCCAGAATCACGGAAATCCCCTTCTTTTCAAGTTTCTCAGCAAGCAGTTTTTTCAGGTCAGGCAAACCCCCATCCATGTCTATAACCTGCGTATCCCTGATATAAGAACTCACAAGCCCTGTTAAATCAGGAACCGGCTGACCTCCTGTCATTGCAGATACCTCGTTTTGCAGAACCACGACAACCACATTGTGCCTGTTGTGTACTGCATTAACCAGCCCGTTAATCCCTGAATGCGCAAGACCAAAATCCCCAATCAGTGCAATTCCCTTCCTGTCAAACCCTGACGCTGTGCTGATTGCACCGCCAAGTGAATACGCAGCATCAATAAGGGACAAGGGCGGAGACGATGCCAGTATAACACATCCAACATCCCCTGCCACTGGAACACCCGTTTCCTTAACCGCATTATACAATGGCAGGTACGGGCAGTTATCACATATAGGGCGCGCGCCGCGTTTTTGTATAGTCTGCGGCACTATGTCGCGTGAAACCGTATCCCTTCCAATATTACCAAGTGCGTTTTTAATGTCCTCAGCTTCGGTTTTTCCGTAAGGCATATGACCCGTAAGTTTCCCAAGAACACCGGAAAGCTGCTTTTCAATAACAGGCTCGGTCTCTTCCACAACAAGGATACGTTCATGCCCCTGCACGAAACTTTTAACAAGTTCCATGGGCAGGGGATTTACCGCTGCCAGCGAAAGATGCGAAATGTCATCAGGTATAACAAAATCAACAATATGTGAGGAAAAACCAGACGATATTATCCCGACTTTCCCTCTTCTGGCGATTGTATTCAACCGTGAGTTTTCAGAATACCCGCACATTAACGGGTAAGAGGTTTTATGAAAACGCTGGTGCTTGCCTTTCATGGTAAGATGCCACATTTTCTTATCGAATCCTGCCGTGGGAACGGATGCGTTCACGCGGGTAAAATCCCCAATTGTTTTAAGCATCCTGTCCGTGATTCTAATAATTACAGGCGCTGAGGTTTTTTCAGAAAGCACAAAAGCATCAATGATACACTGGTAAGCGGTTTGCGGACAGTCCGGGTCAAAAACAGGAACTTCTGCCACCAGACCGTAAAACCTTGAATCCTGCTCATTCTGGGATTTTTCAATGCCCGGGTCGTCTCCTGCGATTATCACAACACCCGCGCCGATGGTATGGGTTGTTGAGGAGACAAGCGGGTCGGCAAGTACGTTCATCCCGACATGTTTTGTAATCACAGCACTGCGCTGCCCGCAGACGGACGACCCAAGCGCCATATCAAGCGCGACTTTTTCGTTAATTGACCACTCAGAGCGCAGTTTCTCCATGGCTGCATCCATCAGTTCAGTTATCGGGAAACCCGGAACTCCTGTAACCGACTTAACATTGCTGTCAACAAGTGCAAAAACTACGGCATCAATGCCATTCATACAACCACCGATTCGGAATTCCGTGAAAACCACGGAAGCGCTGC
>PGYG01000008.1:38034-42472 GCA_002839545.1 Candidatus Methanoperedentaceae archaeon HGW-Methanoperedenaceae-1 | reverse complement strand
AAAAGACTCAAGCAGTCATGTCCCAAGTGCGGACCTGCGGTTTTTCTTGGGGCACACAAGAACCGTCTGGCATGCGGGAAATGCGGCTATACAGAGTTTAAGAAGTAGCTAAGAAGTGTGGCTAAGAAATAGCGGCATTATCGCCTGTACAAGATTTAGGAATCGTCCATGAAGAAACAGGAACAACTTTATTCTGGCAAGGCAAAAACGGTTTTCAAGACAGACAATCCTGATAAGTTTATAATGGAATTCAGGGACAGCCTGTCTGCTTTTGACGGTAAGAAATTAAGCTCGGCATCAAATAAAGGTTATTTGAATGCCAGTATTTCTGCAAAGCTTTTCGAATTACTTGAACAAAAAGGAATCAGGACGCATTTTGACAGTATGCTGACTGACATCGATATGGTTGTCGATAATGTGGAAATTATACTGATAGAGGTAATTGTCAGGAATATAGCAGCAGGTTCTATTGTAAAGAAGTACCCATTTGAGACCGGGCAGAAACTTGACCCGCCAGTCATTGTTTTCGATTACAAGAGTGACAAATACGGCGACCCGATGATAAATGACGACATTGCCCTTGCACTTGGACTTGCAACACGGGATGAGCTTTCAAGGATTCGGGAACTTGCGCTGGAAATAAATTCAGTGCTTGTTGAATATCTTGGTGAGCGAAACCTTCTCCTTCCTGATTTCAAGCTTGAGTTCGGACGGTTCAATGGCGGGATAATCCTGGCTGATGAAATTTCCTGTGATACATGCAGGTTCTGGGATAAGGAAACTGGCGAATCCCTTGACAAGGATGTTTTCAGGTTTGATAAGGGTGACCCGGTAGCGGCTTATCGTGAAGTTGCTAAAAGGGTTGTTCCTGAGATATTTGGTTAGGATTTTTTTAAGGATAAAGGGTAAATTGGAGTGTGCTGGTTTTTCACTCACTCAAATCCTTAACCGAAGATAATATTGTTTTTAACCCGATTAAATCAACCAGCAGTATACTTACCCTTACCAGTATCGAAAATGCTAATCCGGTTGCTGCCGGTATCCCGAAAAGCAGAAATACTGCAATCACACCTCCTTCCATTAATCCGAGACCAGCGGGTGAAACAGGTACGAACATCAGGATTGTTATCAACGGATGCAGCAGGAAGAAGGCAAAAAACGAAAGTCCTGTTATTCCAAGGGATAAACCGAGGTTATACCACTGAAGGGCGGCAAAAATCCATCCAATCAGGTATAATATTAAAATGGCATTAATGCTGTTTTTTATCTGGATACTCCGCTCTTTAAAAAAAGAAAGCTTTTCTGTGAATTTGTTAAAAAACGGGAGTCTGTGAAGGAATTTAGATGTCAGTTTTTCGTCATTCCATGATATGATTAACATAAGGATTCCGACAACAAGAAGAAGAACTGCACCCAAACTGACAGATGCCAGTATTGTTTCATTTATATCAGCGTTTCTTGATATATACAACAGAGCCGCAAAAGCCCCGCCAACTTTCAGGATAAATTCAACGCCCTGCGGCGCGAAAATACAAGCCATCCCGTCTGTTATCCTGATTCCGGTTTTTTTTCTAAGGATTGGCGGTGTTAAAAAATATCCTCCGCGTCCTGGTGTGATGTCGCCGACAATCATCCCGCCCATATGAGACAGGAATACCTGCGGGAATTTAACGTTATAACCTATTTTTGTTAACAGGTAATTTAACCTGTATGCAAGGACAAGATTCAGGCAAAGGTACGATGCACATGCAAGGATGAAATAAAAAAGGTTTGTTTTCCGAAGTACGGTTATGACCTCGTTAATATCGAGTTTGTTCAGTATAAAGGCAATAATAACAAATCCTGCTATTATTTGGAGAAGAATCCTTTTTTTTTTCATTCCAGTGGCTTGATGTATCGATTACAGTTAAATATTTGGCTATTTTAATAACGGTCGCTTTTTAATCCACAAAAAACGTGGTGTGTTTTTTTCGTTTATTAAACCATAACAGACATAACAGATATTAATCAATGTACCCTATAATTCAATAATAAAATGGAGTATCATCTTGGAAGAC
Source organism: Candidatus Methanoperedentaceae archaeon HGW-Methanoperedenaceae-1 (assembly GCA_002839545.1). Lineage (GTDB taxonomy): Archaea > Halobacteriota > Methanosarcinia > Methanosarcinales > Methanoperedenaceae > Methanoperedens_A. The sequence continues at coordinate 40,415 of PGYG01000008.1, read as the reverse complement.
GTTATAATTAAGGTAAAAGGAATGGTGTGCGGACACTGTGAGAATGCAGTCCATGATGCAGCCTCAGGTGTAAAAGGTGTTACTAAAGCATCGGTAAACCTGAAGAAAGGGGAGGTAAAAGTATCCTTCGATACTTCAGTCACTGACCTTGAGGCTATAAAAGAAGCAATATCAGCTTCAGGATATAAAGTGGAAGACGAAACTGAATCATGCCCTGTGCCTGTTAAAACTGCTTTTGTGCCGCATAAAACCACAACTGAAACCGCACCGGCAGGAAAGACCACGAATATTTCAATTAGTGTAACAGGTATGACCTGTGCATCGTGCGCACAGAATATTGAAAAAGCCCTTGTCAGAACACCGGGTGTAATCAAAGCATCTGTCAACTTCTCGCTTGAAAAAGCCTCTGTCGAGTATGATGCCGGAATGGTCAGCCAGGTGATACTTGAAAAAACCATAACAGGACTTGGTTATGGTGTTGCCAGGGAAGAGTTAATCCTCAAAATCGGAGGCATGCACTGCGCTTCGTGTGCAGCCAATATTGAGAAAGCGCTTGTTAAAACAACTGGTGTAAATTCTGCCAGTGTGAGCTTTCCCCTTGAGCAGGCTAAAATATCCTACGATTCCCAACTTATTTCTATACCTGATATTAAAAAAATAATCACGGATACGGGTTATACTGCCGAAGAAAAAAAGGATTCGCAAGACACCGACAGGGAGCAGAGAGCAAGGGATGAAGAAATAAAACGGCAGAAAATAAATTTCATTATCGCACTTGTCCTTGCTGTTCCTATATCACTGGGAGACATGGGGCGGAATCTTGGCTGGTGGTTTGTCCCTGAGTTCCTGAAAAATGATTACCTGCTTTTTATCCTTGCCACCATAGTGATGCTCTTCCCAGGACGCCAGTTCTTTGAAGGCACATACAAAGGACTGAAACACGGCATGACAGATATGAACCTCCTGATTGCAACCGGAACAGGAGCAGCCTATACTATCAGTGTCGCAGCCACGTTCCTTAATCTCGGTGAAGCATACAAACATACCTATTATGATACTGCTGCACTGCTTATTATGTTCATAGTGCTTGGCAGGTATCTTGAGGCGCTGACAAAAGGGAAGACCTCAGAAGCTATCAGGAAACTCATGGGACTCCAGGCAAAAACCGCGCGTATTTTTGTGGATGGTGAAGAGAAAGAAATTCCTGTCGGGGAGGTTAAGGTCAATGATATTGTTGTCGTAAGACCGGGTGAGAAAATACCGGTAGATGGCAGCGTAATTGAAGGTCTCACTGCTGTGGATGAATCAATGATAACAGGAGAAAGTATTCCTGTTGAGAAGACTGTGGGGGATGAAACTATCGGCGCTACGATAAATAAGACCGGAATGATAAAATTCAGGGCAACTAAAGTCGGCTCAGACACTGCTCTTGCACAGATTATCAAACTGGTTGAAAACGCGCAGACCCAGAAAGCCCCGATACAGAAGATTGCAGACATTGTAGCAGGGCATTTCATACTGGCAGTCCATGTGCTTGCGCTTCTTGCATTCTTTTTCTGGTTCTTTATCGGGTTCGGGTATTTTGACGTGCCGGCTACTTTCGGGATGGGGATGACGTCACCATTCCTGTTTTCACTGCTGATTTCAATTACCGTATTGATTATCTCCTGCCCGTGTGCGGTTGGTCTTGCCACTCCCACGGCTATCATGGTAGGTACAGGAAAAGGGGCTGAAAACGGGATTCTCATAAAAGGCGGTGAAGCACTTGAAAGGGCGCAGAAACTTGATACCATTGTTTTTGACAAGACCGGCACCCTGACTAAAGGCGAGCCTGCCCTTACCGATGTGGTTGCAGTCAAAGGTTCGGAAAATGATGTCCTGATGTTTGCAGCCATTGCAGAAAAGGGCTCAGAGCATCCGCTCGGTGAAGCCATCCTGGGCGGTGCAAAGGGTCGAGACATTGATGTTCCTGACGCCAGTGAGTTCAGGGCGATACCGGGGCACGGGGTTGAGGTGAAATATGAAGGGAAAAGAATACTGATAGGAACCCGGAAACTCATGACTGATAACGGTATTGAGGTTTCCTCCCTGAACAGCAGTATGGAAATGCTTGAAAATGAAGGCAAGACCGCCATGCTTGTGTCATATAATAATGAAATATCAGGTATTATCGCGGTTGCTGATACACTTAAAGAAACCTCAAAAGAAGCGGTCAGTACACTGCATAAGCTCGGGTTCACTGTTGTCATGATTACAGGCGATAATAAAAGAACGGCAGATGCAATAGCAAAACACGTTGGTATTGACAGGGTGTTGTCAGAGGTACTGCCTGAAGATAAAGCAGCAGAGGTCAAGAAACTCCAGGCTGAAGGCAGGAAGGT
>PGYG01000008.1:24763-38005 GCA_002839545.1 Candidatus Methanoperedentaceae archaeon HGW-Methanoperedenaceae-1 | reverse complement strand
GCCCAGATTGTGCTGATTAAGAACGACCTGCGGGACGTTAGTTCAGCTATACAGCTCAGCAAGCTTACGCTCAGGAAGATAAAACAGAACCTTTTCTGGGCTTTCGCTTATAACACAGTGGGAATTCCAATAGCGGCAGGTATCCTATATCCTTTCACCAACCCGCCGTTTTTGATTAATCCCGCACTGGCAGCCGCTGCAATGGCTGCAAGCTCGGTTACTGTGACTATGAATACACTGCTTATGAAGCGCATCAAATTAAAGAGGTGATTTGTATGAAAAAGAGTCTTGGATACTGGAGTGTGCTGGCAAGCGCTGTCACCTCGTTAATTATTGTAGTCGTGTTTTATATACTTGGCATGCAAAAGGTGAGCGGTAGTCCTGGTATATACACAACTGTGGATGTGTACGGAGGAGCAGTATATGTGTTTATTCTTTCCATGATAATATCTGCGTCTGTCTTGCCAGGAATCATTGAAAAAAGGATGAAGAAATAATACCAGAAACACGCCGGTTGTTTCCCAAAAACATATATGTCCGAAACCGGATAGTGTTGTCACAGGATTTTAAGGTACATCATGAACCACGAACAGGTCATTGCCCTTCGGAAAACATTTAATACAGTAAGGCAGAGACATAACCAGAACAATTTCAAAGACTTCGGAAATCGGAGGAGGCGTCTCAGGGAAGCGCGTGAACTGTGTGTTGGGAACGAGGAACTCCTGAAACAGGCGATTGAAAACCTGCAGAAAAACGGGATAAAAGTCCATCTTGTAAAGGAAAAGCAGGAAGCAATTGACACCATCCTTTCAGAAATTGGGGATGAAAAACTCGTTGTAAAATCCAAGTCAAATGTTACAAAAGAACTTGAATTAACAAAATCCCTCGGGCGCAAAGGGATTGAAGTTGTTGAAACAGACATTGGTGACAGGATTATGCAGATTCTTGGAACCACGCCGTCACACCCGACAGGTCCTGTATCACACCTGTCTGCAAAAGAGATTGCAAGAGAACTTTCAGGGCACTACAATAAGCCTATAAATGATAACCCTGACGAGATTGTAAAAATCGTAAGGGAAGATGTTATCTCAAGTATCGGGAATGCGAAAGTCGGGCTCACAGGAGCAAATGCCATTACTGCTGATGAAGGTTCTATCGTGCTGACGCATAATGAAGGTAATATCTCAGAAGTAATGAGGAAAGATAAGCACATTGTTGTTACATCCATTGATAAAATATACCCTGATATCGAATCTGCAATCAATATGCTGAAGATTCTTTCCTATAATGCAACGGGTTCAATTATTCCGTCTTTTGTGGAAATCATAACAGGCGTGAGTAAAACAGCAGATGTTGAGAAAAAATTCATAAAAGGGGTTCACGGCGCATCTGAAATTACCGTAATACTGGTGGATAACAAACGAAGCCAGCTTGCACTTAATGGTTTCAGGGAACTGCTTTATTGTATCGGGTGCGGGAACTGCCTGTTGTACTGTCCCATGTATAATACGATAGGGAATGAATATGCAGAGGATAATTATCTTGGCGGTAAGGGGCTTGCTTACCAGTCACTTTATAATGATGAGGTAAACGGGAAACTGAAGCTGTGCCTGACCTGCGGGAAATGTAAGGAAAACTGCCCGCTTGACCTTGATATTCCTTCAATGGTACGGAAAATAAGAAGTGAAGGTATTTCTTCTGAGGTATATTATTTCCTGAAATCTCACATGATATGGATGTATTACCAGGCGATGCTGAGATTAAAACCTTGAGAAAAATTGAGTGCACCGACCGGGATTTGAACCCGGGTTATTAGCTTGGAAGGCTAAAGTCATAGCCACTAGACCATCGGTGCCTGACGTTTTCCTGTGTGATTATATGTGTAATTAACGGTTATAAGTTATTTACGTGTTAATAATCCATAAGGAGTATTTCCTAAGATACGATATTAACATAAAAATGTTACGTATCAGCATTATGATTTTGAGCATATAAGGAATGAGTTTTATTGTATTATATCACCTTTTTGCGTTTTCCATCATTTCAAATCGTGTGGTTTAAGTTATCATTATTTATCACAACGCAGGTTATGCCGTTGTGTGAGGATATTAGTGTTTGAAGGTTGGCGTTGTCTCCCTTTTCAAACCAAAAATTGTCTTATACACAAACAATATTTTTTCACCGCCAACCTTAATTCTATTCAATTGTTTTCAATAACCGTCACATCCATCCAAACCTATAAGTCATCTTTTTGCGTGCATGGAATAGTGTTATACCATTTACCATATGGGAATACCGAAGTTCCATTAGACATACCTGATAAATACGATGTAACAGTCGTTAAACCCGCAGCGATTGTGCAGGCACCTGACGGGATAAAGGAAATTGGGCGCGCCCTCCTGAATCCCATAAACAGCATGCACCTGTCAGAAATCGCACAAACCGGAAAGTCTGCCGTCATAATTGTCAGCGACACGACACGCCCGACACCGACTGCAACAATGCTGCCCCTGATTATATCAGAACTGGAAAAAGGCGGTGTGGAAGACATTACCGTTATATTCGGGCTTGGAATCCACAGGAAACAGACAGAAGATGAAAAAAAATCCATACTGGGAGAAATGTATGGCAAGATAAAAAGCATCGAGCATGATGTTAACGACTGTGTAAATATCGGCACAACAGAAAGAGGGACGCCTGTTGAAATATTCAGACCTGTTACTGAGGCTGATATTGTAGTATGTACAGGAACCATCGAGTTCCATTATTATGCAGGTTACTCAGGCGGCGCAAAATCCATATTACCTGCTGTGGCTTCAAAAAGAAGTATAGATGCAAACCATTCACTGATGCTTGAACCAAATGCCATTGCCGGATGCGCCGATAGTCCTGTGAGGCAGGATATTGAGGAAGCAGGAAAGATGCTGGGTATTGATTTTATCCTGAATGTTGTGCTAAATGACAGGAAAGAAATAGTTTCGGCATGTGCCGGTCATTACATTGAGGCTCACCGGAAAGGCGCGCAGTCCCTTGACATACTGCAAAAAGCCAGGGTTGAGCCTGCGGACATTGTTATAGTTTCACCAGGCGGTTATCCCAGGGATATTAACATATTCCAGTCCCACAAGGCGCTTGAGCATGTGCGGAATGCAGTTAAGCCGGACGGCTCTGTAATCCTTGTTGCGCAATGCAGGGAAGGATATGGTAATGCTGTATTTGAAGAATGGCTTGGTTCTGGCAGGGATGAGGTAATATGCAAGTTCAAATCCAGTTTTGTAATGGGCGGGCATAAAGCAGCCCTTATTGCATCATTATCCAAGAGATTTGACCTGTATCTTGTTTCATCATTGCCTGATGATATGGTCAGGAAAGCATATTTTATTCCTGCATCGTTACAGGATGCGCTTAGTAAGGCTCTGGATAAACACGGACAGGATGCAAGAATTGTTATTGTGCCTTATGGTGTTTCTACCCTTGTTTATTCGGATTCGTTTTTCCCTTCCTTTGCCATTTCCTGATCCATCTTGTAGTCATCATATCCCATCCAGGCTATTATCAATCCTACAAACAGGAGAAACAGCCCGAATGTCCCTTTTAAAAGGACAATGAAGTCGCCGTACCACCCGAATAAAACATAATTCCCGACAGCTATTTGCGGACCGGTGTACCAGACCACGCCTATTACCAGTATCACAAGACCAACCAGTATTTTCAATATGTTACTTAAAGCAGACATTTTAATATCACCCATACATCATTAAAATTCATCATTATTAAATTATTGCAGCGGAACACTTATAATCCCCCTTATTAATATTCATATAATGAACGGAGCCATCCTTACTGTAAAAATAAAAGGCGTATTTCTTATCCAGACACAGGGCGGAGCAACGCCGATTGTACTTCTCGAAGACGATACTCATAGAATAATGCCCATATATATCGGACTGCCTGAAGCAATGTCAATAAGTGCCGGACTAAATAATGAGCTCCCGCCAAGACCAATGACCCACGACCTTTTTATGTCACTGCTTGAACGATTTGGCTCACAAATTGATAGTATCCTGATTGACGAACTCAACGAAGGCGTATATTACGCAAGGCTGTCTATTTCAATGGATGGAAACAACTTCGAGATAGATGCAAGACCAAGCGACTGTATTGCCATTGCAGTAAGGTGCAAAGCGCCAATTCGTGTAAGGGACGACGTGTTCTCAGAAGCCATGGTAAATATGGGGGAACTCAAAGGCATTTTATCCCTCGACAGCTTCTTATCCGAAACAATGTAATACTTTCACCGCGCTATCGCAAAACAGATACTTAATTAGATATATCTAACTACAATGGATTTTGAAGAGAAAGGCATCTATACGGTTCATGAATTTACCAGGGCTGTAAAAGCTATTCTTACAGACGGTACGTTTAATGATGTATGGATAAGGGGTGAGGTCTCGAATTACACTAACCACAGTTCAGGGCATCGTTATTTTACCCTGAAGGATAAAAACAGCCAGTTGCAGTGTGTCATGTTCAAATGGTACGGACAGAACATGAGGTTCGAGCTTGAACATGGGATGAAAGTAATAGTTCTTGGTGATATTGATGTTTATGAGCAGAGAGGACAGTACCAGTTAAAGGTCCGCGCTGTAAGACCTGATGGAGTGGGCGAACTCTATAAAGCATACGAGCAGTTGAAAAACAAACTGGCACTGGAAGGACTTTTCTCGCCTGAACATAAAAAACCCCTGCCTGCGTTCCCTGAAAAAATAGGTGTTGCCACTTCGGATACAGGCGCTGTTATCCATGACATATTAACAGTGCTGAAACGCCGCTATCCTGTTACTGTGAAGTTATTCCCGACGATTGTGCAGGGAGAGTATGCTGCCGCCAGCATAGTTCGTTCAATTGAGATGCTGAATAAAACGGATGTTGATGTAATTATACTTGGCAGGGGCGGCGGGTCTATTGAAGACCTGTGGGCTTTTAATGAGGAAACGGTTGCACGTGCGATATTCAATTCAAGAATCCCAATAATATCCGCAGTCGGGCATGAAACGGATTACACGATTGCTGATTTCGCGGCTGATGTCCGCGCGCCGACACCGTCAGCCGCAGCCGGGATTGCAGTACCTGACAGGCAGGAACTGCTAAACAACCTCGCCCGCCTGAATGACAGGCTGGTTGTGAATATGGAATATTGGATTAATGAAAAATTATCATGTGTTGCGGAACTGGATAAAAGCGTTGAACCTTTGCGATTCATGGATAAACTGGATGAACATATCCAGCACATTGATGAGCTTACGGAAAGGCAGGGGATTGGTATTAAGAGGATTATCGAGGTTAAAAATGCTTTATTCAATGCCCTGGCAGGCATGCTTGATGCGGTGAGTCCGCTGGGAACGCTTACGAGGGGTTACAGTATAGTCATGAAACTTCCTGATATGGGACTTGTCAGCAGTATCAAAGAAGTTAAAAAGGATGATGATATCCGGATTATTGTAACTGACGGGAAAATCAACTGCTGTGTGAAAGATAAGGAGGTATGTAAATGGAAATGAATTTTGAAGAAGCACTCCATGAGCTTGAGACAATCGTGGATAAACTTGAGGACGGGCAGCTTTCCCTTGATGAGAGCCTCATGCTTTTTGAGAAGGGGATAAAGCTTGTGAAAAAATGTAATACAAAACTGAAAAATGCCAGGCAAAAAGTCGAGAAACTGGTTGAGGAGAACGAGAATTTAAAATCAGAATCATTTGAGCTGCGGGAAGTGGATACATCAGGGAAGATAGCATGAAAATAATACTATCCGCTATCCTGAAATGTTTTAAAAAATTTAGTAGATATTTAACGCATCTGTTTTTTAGTACTAACTTTTGTGCTAACTGGCAATATCCTGTTGTGTAACTAATGCTTGTTTGTAAATATAATGCTTATCAGGTGAACTCATGACTGAAATTACCAAAAACGTACAACAAGGGATAACCAATATGAGTAAAGGCAGTTTAATACATTGCAATACTTATTTATATACACGAACATCTAACTTATATCCATATTTATGAAAAGGTTGAACGATGAGTGATTTCATGTTTGGTATTGAGGAGCTTGATAATGCAATTGGGGATATTAAGAAAGGTTCCAATATCATGATTATTGGTCCGCCGATGAGCGGAAAGGAAATTATCCTCAACCATATCATGTACTACGGTGCAGTTAAAAACGATAATGCTGTAATAAAAGTAACAACCCGGCACCCTGCCTCACATGTTTTTGAATGGTTTGAGGAAAATAACAGAGCTCTTCCTCTTTCGAAAATCGGGATTATTGACTGTATCACAAAAACGATTGGTAAAGAGGCAGTTGAGGCTGAACATATTAAAATTGCAAGCAGCCCTGTTGATTTAACAGGAATAGGTGTGAAAATAAGCCAGTTTTTCGAAGAATTTTTTATGAAAAAGAAACTCCCGAAAATACAGCTCCATATCGATTCGTTATCCACGTTGATGATGTATTCCAACATCCAGACGGTTTTCAGGTTCCTGCATGTTTTTACCGGGCGTATAAAAGCAGCAGGAGCACTGGGGGTTTATTTAGTGGAAGACGGCATGCATGATGAAAAGGATATTGTTACTTTAAAACAGCTTTTTGATGGCATGGTTGAGGTAAAATTAGAAAATGATATTAATTTTGTGAGGGTTGTTGGTTTATCCTCGAAACCGACACAATGGTTTGAATTTGAGATAAACGGCGCTGAAATCAAGATACTTGGAGAGAAAGTAAATGGTAAAAACCGGCGTTCCCAGACTTGACGATTTACTTGGCGGGGACATCCCGAAAGGAAAAAGCCTTGTTTATTATATCCAGCCCGGTGTAGAGGGTGAAATTTTCGGTTTGCAAACAATTTATACAACCCTTATAAAAAGTGGAAACGGTGTTTTTATAGCATCAAGTACCAGCCCGGCTGTTGTCAGGGAACAATTCCGGGAGTTCGGCTGGAATGTTGAACCGTTTAAAAAAAAGTTAACTTTTGTTGATGCATATAACTCATTAATTGGTGTCCCTTCAGAAGAGAAATATGCCGTATTGAAACCTGACAACATAGAAAACTTTAATGAAATTATAATTAAGTTGTTGCAGGAATCACCACCCAGCACAATAGTATTCGGTTCACTATCTACGATAATGGACTTATGTGGTGAAAAGGAAACCATCGAAGCAGTCAGGTCATGGAATAAGATTGCGATGCTTTACGACCATGTGATTGTTTATAATTTCACGGCATGGCCTTATTCGGAAGAAACGCTTGACTTAATCAAAAATGAACTTTTTAATGCCGTTATTTCCGTAGGCGGAATAGCGGAACGTGTAATTTTCGGGCAGTATTTTGGCATCTTAAAAGCCGACTGGACAGAGAAAATCAGGAAATCCATGCTTTTCAGGGTATTCCGGCCAGGCGGAATTAAATTATTCATACCGAAAATCGTTGTTACAGGTCCGTTCAATGCCGGAAAAAGTACATTTGTCCATTCACTTTCAAACCGGGCAATTTCTGTTGACAGGCTTGGCACGACAATCGCCATTGACCATGGTCATGTTGATTATAAAGGTTTCAGTGCTGACATATTCGGGACACCAGGGCAGGAGCGTTTTGACCCCATAATAAAACTAATAAGCGGTGAAGCTATGGGTATATTCCTTGTTGTTGATTCAACAAACCCGGAGGATTTTGTCCGCGCAAAGCAGATGCTTAAAATCACTAAATCATATGGGCTGCCGTTTATTATCCTGGCAAATAAGCAGGATTTACCTGGTGCGTTGAAGCCTGAGGAGATAAAGAAACTGTTTAACCTGCCGGACGATGTCCAGGTATTGCCTGTGACGGCCAGTAATAAAACAGGCGTGTATGAAGCTTTTGAGGTATTAATTGACAAAATCACAGGAGGAATCTGATGGCAGATACCATCGAACTTATTGAAAAAGTACTTGCTGACATGAAAAAAGTCCGGGGTGTGGAAGCCTGTGCCGCTGTAAGTCGTGATGGGTTACTTATTAGTGCTATTATGCAAAATAAGAGGTTTGCGGAATCTTTTGCTGCCATGTCGGCTACTATGCTGGGCGCTGCAGAAACTGCTACAACGGAATTGAATAAAGGCGTACCTGACAGGGTGATAGTGGAATCGAAACGCGGAAGGTTAATTACAGCCGGGGCAGGTCCAAAAGCCCTGATTGTCGTTCTTGTCGATTCCAATACAGGGCTGGGTTTAGTACTTCTTGAACTTGAAAAATCCGCAGAAAAACTTAAAGAGTTATTATTATGAATAAACAACAATATCGGGCAGAAGCCACAGGGCTTGACGCTTCTATTAATATCGGTAAGTCGGGAATAGAGAGTGTCGTTTCGGAACTAAAAAAACAATTGAAGGTAAGTAAAATGGTAAAAGCGAAGTTTCTCAAATCCGCTTTTGTTGAAACGGATAAAAAAGAACTGGCAGGGAAACTGGCAAACCTGACAAATTCTGACCTTATTGAATTAAGGGGAAATACTGCGGTGTTTCGCCGAAAAGGGTAAATACTATCCGGCTAATTAACGTTCCCTTCATACGTAATTAGATGATTTTACGGAGGATATTAATATTGACAACAGTATATGATGTGCCTGCAGAAACACTTGTAAACAATGTAGCACAAAAATTAAAAGATAACCAGAAAGTAACACCGCCAGAATGGGCGCTTTTTTCAAAGACGGGTGCCCATAAAGAAGTACCGCCTGATAATCCAGATTGGTGGTTTGTCAGATGTGCTTCCATACTTAGGCGTATCTATATAGACGGACCAGTAGGAGTATCAAGACTACGGAGTTTTTACGGGGGAAAACACCGAAACGGTGTAAAACAAACTCATTTCGCGAAAGGAAGCGGTTCTGTAATCAGGGAAGCTTTGCAGCAGCTTGAGACAGCGGGATTTGTTAACAGCAACAAAACCGGAAGGAGAATCTCATCAACAGGTCAGTCATTATTGGATAATACTTCAAATGACGTTATGCAGGAACTTGTTAAATCCAATCCTGCGATGACTAAGTATTAGTTAAATATTGCACGCAAACATGGATGATGAACTGGAAGAGTTAAAAAAGCGCAAACTTCAGCAACTACAGCAACAGCAATACGGGGCTCAGGCACAGGCTGTCCAGCAAGAGCAGGCTCAAGCAGAATATGAAGCCAAGAAGCAGACGATCCTGCGCCAGATATTAACACCAGAAGCAAGGGAACGTTTGAGTACTCTTAAGATGACAAAGTCTGAACTGGTTGAGAGTGTTGAGATGCAGTTAATATCTCTTGCCCAGAGCGGCAGGCTTCAGGCTAAAATAGATGACGCAAAATTAAAATCCCTTCTTATCCAATTACAGCCAAAAAAGCGTGAGATGCAGATTAGAAGGGTTTAACCCTTCTCACTCCTTTAATAAAACTACATCCTCTGCGCTTTCAACAATTATTTCTTTTTTTGTGTTATATTCAGAAACCCTGCCTGTTATTTTCACATTCTGACCTTTGTTAAGACTATTATAGACTTCCTTTGCCCCGTTATCCTTCGGGACGAAAACAGTTATTCCAGGATTTATTTGCATTATCAGGTGGTCTCCTTTTCCTGTAATCTGCTTGGAAAGAAGTATTCCTTCAATATACACCTGTTCTCCGATTTTTGAGCTTTCAGAATAAGGTGGAATTTCCGGTGTAAAGCCAAAATATCCGATAATCAGGGAGAGTACTGCCATAACAAGCAGTACTACAACAACTTTCTCCTCTTTTTGCATCATATTTTATCGGTCAATGGATTTCAGGGTCACATCAAAGATTAATGTCTTTCCTGCCAGTTTATGGTTCTGGTCAATTATTATTGAAGTCTCGTTAAAATGAATATTTATCGGACCAAACATTGACTGGATTTCAGTATCAGGGATTGCGTTATGTTTTATGGTGATATTATCCGGCGTTACATCAATTACAGTCGTGTTCCATTCTGTGTTCGGGAACTTTATCACGTCATTCTTTTTAACATCGTAGTTTACTGTAATGTTTGTTTCGTCTATTGCTGTCACAGTCTCATTCCAGGGCATTCCCTGTGAAGGAAGCTTGTCGCCTACTTTGAAATTAAACGAGAGTGATACATTTGTCGAAAGTTCCATGATTGTGAGATTGATATTTACACCCGGCGCTGTTACGATGTCACCGACTTTATGTCCCTCACCGAATATACCTTCAAACTGTTCAAATGGAATTACAGTTATCCTGGGCAGTTTTGTGGGCACTATGTCTATTATCGGGTATGCTTTAATTGATGCAGGATTTACCAGACCATAGCCCATTTCAGGAGAAATTGTAAGAGTCTTTGATTCGCCTGCTTTCATTCCTATGACGCCTTCATCGAAACCCTGGACTACTTCCCCATTACCTACCGTGAACTGAAGCGGTTTGTACTGCCTGCCTGCTGTGTAAATATTATTCTCCTTAGCCACGCTTTCAATTGATGTGTCAAAAACAGTTCCGTTTTCAAGACTTTTTATGTAATCCACGTAAATCTTATCGCCCTTTTTTACTGTATTTGTTCCGAGGCAGCCGCTTAATAGAATAATAGCTGCCAGTAAAAATATTAATATCTTATTCATAAGACCACTTGATGTCTAAAAGTGAATGACATATAAGTATTTTGTGATATGTTGTAAGCTGCAAAGCGCTAAAATAAAACCTACTGGCTGAGCAATGAACCAATGATGGTATCAAGGTTATTAATCATCTGGTTAGCATTCAAAATGCCCATGCCAGGTGAAAAGTCCACCATCAAGTTCCCGTTAATTATAAAAGTAGGCGTATAACTTACCTGGTATTCCTCACCAAGCCTTATATTTGCCTCAGCCCTGCCGCTGGCATCCCCGTTCTTCAATGCAGTGACAAAATCGTCATCCAGCCCCACGCTTCTTCCAGTATCCTCAAGCACAATCAGGCTTGAAAGGTCTTTTCCTTCAACAAATACAGCTTTGAACAGGGCGGATTTCATTTCCTCGCCTTTGCCTCTTTCCTCGGCAAGGATGTATGCCTCTATACTTTTCCTGAAAGGCGTGTCTGTTGGAATCCTCCAGATCATAGGGATATATGTTATCTCGACTTTATCGCCGTATTTCTTTTCCAGATTCGGCATTTCCTGATTCAGGGAATAGCAATGACCGCAATTGAATTTCAGGAACTCTGTAATTTTAACCTTCCCCGGTTCGTAGGTACCTGGTTTATTGAGTTTAACAAAAGTACCGTCTGATGGCACGTGTTCATCCTTTTTCACGGATTCATTGTTCCCGGATGACATAGCAAATATGATAGCTGCTATCACAATTAGTGCAAGTACTGCATAAATTAAGTTTGTGTTTGACTTTTTCTCAGGCAGTTTCTGCTTTTGTTTCTTTTTTGCCATCTCTTTCCAAAAAGGTACTTTTTGGTTTTAACTTTTGTGGTTTGTGTTTTATTTTCGAGGAGTTGTTTCCATTTCATCACAACAATCAGCAGTTTCCCAGAGCGTAAAAAACTTCTTCCGCAGTTCCCCTGCAAATTTACCATCCCTCACATTAACAACGGCAAACAGTTCTTCGGGATTTAACGGGTTTACCATTTTTAGCAGCACTGTTTCCATATCGATGATGTCAAACGCTGTTGAAGGGATAGCAGCAAGCCTGCATTCAAATCCATCACCAATGTGCGTCATCAATTCTTTGACCGCAGGGTATTCTTCAAGCACACCCATATCCACTTCATTATTAAGGATGACCCTGACCTCAACGCCTCGTTTAACAGTTTCCAGGATAGAATCCATCATCCCTGAATATTTATTCGCAAGTATCTCTTTTTTAACCCTTTCAGCAGTCATCTTTGAAGCCAGGAAAAACAATATCTCTTCCTTAGCTCCCTGGATTGACTCCCGTACAAGTTCCTGTGACTCATCCCCGATTGCAACTGTCCAGAATGTTTTTTCCGGTTTATTCACTTTCACATCAGAAAGCCGGGAAATAAGGTCGTTAGCCAGTGTTTCTATCTGTGAAGCCTCCTGTTTGAGTTCTTCTTTCCTGAGATCTGAAAGGCGCTCCATTGCCGTGGAAGGTTCAACACCGGAATATTTTTTAGGTCTTGTCTCCTGCGCACGGAGCAACCGTTTTTCCTCAAGGCTTGAAAGGACATTATAAATCCGTCCCATAGGAATGGCAGCATCAACAGCGATCTCATTTGCCTCTGCATCACCCAGTTTGAGCAGTGACAGATACGCCTGTGCTTCATAGCTGGTAAGTCCGAGTTGTTTTAATTTCTCTAACACTAAATGTTAATTTATCCAGCGGGTATTTAACGTTTCTTATTTAAAACAACTATCGGGTTGTTTTAAACTCGCAACATTTAAATATGGGTTTGTACCTTTAACGAGAAATCGTTGAAATGATGGAGTGTTTATGGCAGATTTCCTTGAGATAAAACTAAAACAACTTGCAGAATTCCAGAACAAACATACAAAACTGCTTGCTGTTATTGTTATCTTACTCACTATAACCCTTGGCATAGGTCTCAAGGACTTATCAATAAACTCTGATGTCAGGAATGAGATGCCTCTTGAAATGCCGATTTTTAAACTTAACGACAGGGTTTCCGATAACTTCGGAGGCAGGGATACGGTTATTGTAGCGGTTCAGATGGACGAATCTGTTGACTCCGTGCGTGCTGTACGTGATATACGCGACCCAAGGGTTATCCAGTCATTGATATTTCTTGAAGGTGCATTACAGGATAAGGAAAGTGTTACAAGTATCAGTTCACCTGCCAGTATTTTCAGGGGCAGGGAAGATGCCGCACCTGATGAAATTTCATCTGCCATGAAAAATAACCCTTACGTTTCAGGATATTTCAGCAAAAATTATAAAACCGCACTAATGTACATTTCTGCCGATATTGGTTCTGGCGAGGATAAAGTGCGGAAATTCAATGCCATGGTACAGGAACAGATTGATTACACGCCAAAACCGCCGGGTGTGGTTTTCAGTATTACCGGCGCTCCTACAATGAGGATGACAATCTTTGAACTGTTAAGGCGTGATGCCGCTGTTACCCTTGCAGTTTCAGCAAGTATCATACTCCTCCTCCTGTTCGTCATGCAGCGCTCGTATTCGCAGGGATTTTTGATTTTCATTCCCCTTGCCCTTGGTCTTATATGGAC
>PGYG01000008.1:0-24748 GCA_002839545.1 Candidatus Methanoperedentaceae archaeon HGW-Methanoperedenaceae-1 | reverse complement strand
TCTGTTGCCACGGTAAGCCTGAGTTCCATGATTCTCGGTCTTGGCGTGGAATATGGGGTATTCATGGTAACCAGGTACAGGGAGGAGCGCGCAAAGAAAGAAAACCAGCTTGAATCACTGAAAATCACGGTACACGGCATTGGTTCTGCTATAATAGGTTCGGGCATGACTACAATCGTCGGGTTCGGGGCGCTTTCGTTTGCCACTGTGCCCATGATACAGCGCCTCGGGCAGACTCTTGCACTGGGAATAGCATTCTGTCTTCTGGCTGCTCTTTTTGCAACACCAGTAATGCTCCTGCTTGAAGAGGAATACGAGGTATGGAACACGCAGAAAAAACTCAAAAAACTCTCGTTGAAAAGGGAAAAACATCTTGAGTGGTGATTGTTATGGCTAAAATAATTGAACGTTACTCAGGATTCGTATGCCGCCACCCTTACCTTGTGTTACTGGCTGTTCTTATGATTTCCATTTCCGCTATTTATTTTTCAGGCACTATCAAGATGAAAACATCAAGTAACAGGGATTTCCTGCCTGAAGATGAACCTGTGGTGGATACCCTGTTTGCAATCGAGGATGAGTTCGGAAGTACTAATACTGTATATATTATTGTTGATGCAGTACCGCAAAATACCGGTTCGAATGAGGTTCGCGATGTAAGAGACCCGAGGTCGCTGCGGTATATTGATAACATTGCCGCCCTTGCCATGCATACTGATGATGTAATCGAAGTAATGAGCCCAACGTCAGTAATCAAAAGTATCAATAATGGCAGGCTTCCCGGCTCTTTGAGGGAATCGCAGGAATTAACTTACAAAAACGGGCTTCTGGACAGGTACATAAGCCGTGATTATTCAATGGCACTTGTGAGAGTCCAGACAACAGATGACGTAAACCTTGACATACTTGAGCTTGAACTCGGGAAGCTCATAAGCCAGGTAACCAAACCGCCAGGTATTGAAACAAACCTTGGCGGTACGATACTTGAACAGCAGGTCATGAAAAACAATATCCAGCCCGACATGGCGCGAACAACCACATATTCACTCATAGGCATCCTTGCAATAGTGCTTTTACTGTTCCGTTCATTAAAATACGGGCTTACGCCCCTGTCAACAATCATGTTCGGCAGTATATGGGCAATGGGTTTTGTGGGCTTTATAGGAATGGGGCTCAGTTCCACAACTTCAGGCGTGCTTTCCATGATTATGGGCATTGGCATAGATTTCGGGATACAGGTTGTTACAAGATACAGGCTGGAACTGCCAGGAAGTACCCCCGAAAAGGCAATGGCGTTTTCATTAAGCAGTGTTATTATTCCCATGTCGACAACCACACTTGCAGCACTGATAGGTTTCCAGGCTTTGCATCTTGGGAAACTTACATTCATGGGTGAGATGGGAACGATGATGAGTTACGGTGTGGCTGCCTGTATGGTTGCTGCGGTTACCGTTGTTCCCGCACTTATTGTCATTTTTGATACAATGGATTTGAAGAAAACAATTAAAAAATTAACAGAGGTATGAACATGAAAAGCAGGTTATTAACACAGGTTATTGTGTCGGGCATTGTATTGGTTATTATATCAATGTTAGCGGCACCGGTTTTCGGTGCACCGCTTACCGGAGTGCAGGGGAGCAGGGTACAGGTAAATTTTATGAGCCAGGACCCTGACCCGGCTGATGCAGGGAAAGATCTGGATTTAAGATGGCAGGTTGTAAATACCGTTTCGGGTTCGGTTGATTCCCTGTCATTCCGTCTTGATGCAGGTTACCCGTTCCTTTTCGAAGCCGGTGATTCCCCATATAAGGAGCTGGGAGCATCGGCAGGAACAAATGAAGATAAGACGTTCTATATCCTGCATTACAAACTAAGGGCGGCGGATAACGCTGTCAAGGGAACATATAATGTTACGCTTAACTGGAATTTCGGAAGCGGATGGATAAAACAGGAGTTCCCTGTTTACTTAGACCCGAAACGAGCTGATTTCGTGGTCGGCTCCCTTACAACATCTCCTGAAAAGCTTATTGCTGATACTGACGATGCAAAATTGTCCGTGGGTATCGACAATATCGGAAAAGGTAATGCAGAGAATGTTAAAGTGAAACTACTTATGCCTGAGGGGTTCAAGGCAACGTACAGTTATTCAGATGAGGATTCCCTTGGCATTATTGAAAAAGGCGCAAGTAAGCAGGCAGATTTTTATGTGGATATTGGTGAGGATGTAACCGAAGGGGAATATGACGCAACCCTGGAAGTGTCGTACAAGGATGAGAATGACGATTCCAACAAGTATAAGACACAAAATATCGGGCTTAAGATACCTGTGAAACCCGCACCTTTCCTGATTGTGGATTCAGTAAAATCAACTCCTGGGAATATTGTGCCGGGAACTGAAGCTGTTGTCCTTGTCACTGTAAAGAACACAGGCAACGAAAAAGCCGAGTCCGTATCCCTGCGGGTATTCAAGGACGCTGCACAGCCTTTTGATTTTAGTGAAAAGTCGGATTTTATCGGAAAACTTGATTCCGGGGATTCAGGGGAAGCAGCGATAAAATTCACGGTTGAGAAAAATGCTGTGCCTAAGAAGTACCTGGTTGACGTTGAACTCAGGGGTATCGACGATAAGCAGAACGTGGTGATTTTCAGGCGCACGATTACAATAACCGTTAACGATGGTTCGAGTGCTTTCCCGTTAAAAACCGTTGGTGTACTTGGCGGGCTTGCGGCTGTTGTCGGTGTTGCGGGTCTGACTTATTACCGGAGGAACGGCAGGAACAAGAGATTGTGATACGCGCAGACAACCGCAATTGAATTTACCCGGTTAATGCACGTATTGCAAACCAATACGTGTGTTCTCCGTAAGCAAGAGCAAACCTGATTCATTGTGTTAATTCCTGAAAATATCTTCAACCCGACAACATAACTCCAATTCAATTTGGAGTTAAAGATGTTTTTATAACGCATGCGTGATAATCTATTATCATGAAAAACCAGGTGGTTAGTCCATGACAAAAAAAATCATACTTTTAGTATCAATACTGATGATTATCAGCACAGCCGTATTTAGCGGATGCATAGATGAAACAGGAACGTTTCCAGATATAACCCCATCAGAAACCGGCTCAACACAAAAACTCAATAAATTCACATCAGCCTCAGAAATTCGTGAATTCCTGAAAATCCAGGCATCACAATCATCTTTTTCTTACTCTGGCGGGTGGGAAACAGTACGTTTTACCGGTATGAATGAAATGGGGGCAATGGCTGTTCCGGTATCGGTACCTGCATCGACTGCCATGGTTTCTAAAGAAATGGCAGCCTCGTCAGAAATGAAGGCAGGCGCTGGCATGATTTCATCTGATTTCTCTACGACAAACATACAGGTCGAAGGTGTTGACGAAGCTGATTTCGTGAAAAATGACGGCAAGTACATCTATGTCATATCCCAGAACAAACTTATCATTGTTGATGCATTTCCAGCCGAAAACGCCGCCATCCTCTCAAAGACGTTAATTGACGGGCAGATACTGGATATGTTTGTAAATGGCGACAGGCTTCTGGTTTTTGTTGAAACCAGCCGTAATGAAATAAGTTTTCCTGAATATGATTTCAGACCCACTGTCAGGTATACGCCAGTTACAACCGTGCTTGTATTTGATATATCTGACAGGAAAAAACCCGGACTTGCCGGGGAGTACAATATAAATGGCAATTATTTCCGCTCAAGGATGATAGGTGATTACGTTTATTTCATAGTGAAAGACAGTGTTTACTCGTACAATGAAATAATCAATATGCCGGTTATCAGGAAGGGAGGGCGGAATATCCTTTCACCTGATGTGTATTATTTCGATAATCCTGAGCAAAATTACGTTTTCCACACTATTGCGTCTGTTAACATAAAATCGGATAACGAAATAAACGCAAAGTCATTCATGATGGGATACTCGGACAACCTGTATGTATCAGGCAATAATATATACGTTACATACAGGAAGAACATGCCTGCAACGTATTACCAGGAATTGCAGAAAGAGAGGTTCTTCAAGGTTGTTATCCCGCTGCTTCCTTCGGATGCGCAGGGCAGGATTAACAGTATCCATCAAGAGTTTCCGGTTTCGCCTGATGCATGGATGCGGATTTCTTCGGTACTTAATGAAACATACGGCAGAATGGATGAACAGAAGAAATGGGAACTGATGAATACCATAGAAAAGGCACTTTCTGAATACGATATGAAACTTGCACAGGAGCAGGAGCGGACAATAATACAAAAGCTCAGTATTGATAAAGGACGTATTGAATACGAATCCAAAGGGGAAGTACCGGGCACGCTTCTTAACCAGTTCTCGATGGATGAATCAAACGGTTATTTCAGGGTTGCAACCACGAGCAGGTTCTGGACAAGCGGGAGAGGTTCGGTGCAGTTTAATAACGTCTATGTGCTTGATGACAGCATGAAAATTACAGGAAGGCTTGAGGAGCTCGCGCCGGATGAAAGCATTTACTCGACACGATTCATCGGCAACAGGCTTTACATGGTAACTTTCAAGCGCATTGACCCGTTGTTCGTTATTGACCTGTCAGAACCCTCTGCTCCAAAGGTACTGGGTGAACTCAAGATACCTGGTTTTTCAGACTACCTGCATCCTTATGACGAAAACCACATAATTGGAATAGGCAAGGAAACCGGGGATAACGGCTGGGGCGGAGTTTCAGTAAAAGGCGTTAAACTCTCACTGTTTGATGTCTCGGATGTTGCCAGCCCGAAGCAGGTTGATACATACGAGATTGGTATGCCTGGTACGGATTCTGAGGCACTGCGAGACCACAGGGCATTCCTGTTTAACAAAAACAAGAACGTGCTTGTCATCCCGGTAAGGGAAGTTAAGGGCGAACAGGTAGCAGATAGGTATGGGTACAGGCAGAGAATCTGGCAGGGCGCTTACGTCTTCGGGCTGACACCTGAAACAGGATTTGAACTGAAAGGTAAAGTCTCGCATCTTGACGATTACGAGGAAAGCCAGTATTACTGGATTTCTCCGTATGCTGTCAGGAGGTCGCTGTACATGGACGATGTGCTTTACACAATATCTGAAAGGAAGCTCATGATGAACAGTCTTGAGGATATTGCAGGCATAAATAGTATCGAGCTGCCTTACAGCAGCGGAGGGTACAATGGCGGCGATGGTACTATAGAACTGATAGATATTAGAGGAGTTCCGGTTCAAATCCAATAACTGCGTGTTCCATCCCGGAGTTTGAGATGACTTCGGGGTGGAGTTTCCGGGATTTTCTAATAATGCAGAGGATATTCTGGTCGTAATAAGTGCAACGGGCGCGGACAAGAAAACGGTAAGGGCGATTGATGGTTATTTGAAAGATAATTAAAGCTTATCCTTCATTTTCTCAAAAATACCTTTACCTTTAATCTTCTCACCGCTAATTTCCGCAAACTCCCTCAGCAGTTCCTTCTGCTTATCATTAAGTTTTACCGGGACATCCACCCTTATTTTAACATTCTGGTCGCCCTTGCCAGAACTGCGAAGCCCGGAAATACCCTTGCCCCTGAGCCTGAACACTTTACCGTTCTGGGTGCCTGCCGGGATTTTCATCATTACGTCCCCGTGAAGTGTCGGCACTTCAATCTCATCACCAAGGGCTGCCTGCGCAAAGCTGATGGCTGCTTCCATCAGGACATCATTCCCGTGCCGTGTAAAAATCTTATGTGGTCTTACATAAATATCAACGAACAAATCACCGGACGGTCCGCCTTTTGTTCCGCCTTCGCCTTCTCCTGCAATCCGAAGCCTTGAACCTGTATCCACACCAGGCGGGATTTTAACTTCGATTTTACGTTTTTTCGTAACCGTGCCAGAACCATGGCATTCGGTACATGGCGTATCAATTACCTTTCCCTCGCCGCGGCATGTCCCGCACGTGGAACTTGTCATGAACCTGCCAAAAGGCGTGTTCTGTGTCCTGCTGACCTGCCCGCTTCCCCCGCACGTTAAACAGGATTTTGCAGATGTTCCGGGTTTTGCACCGCTTCCTTTACAGGTATTGCAGGTTTCAGACCGTGGCAGCTCAATATCAACACTCTTGCCAAACGCCGCATCCTCAAAATTAATTGTCAATTCGGAAAGCAGGTCTGAGCCGCGCCGCGGTCCTCCGCGCCTTGCGCCTCCTCCGAAAAACATATCAAATATACTGCCTCCGCCACCGCCGCCCCCTCCAAAACCGCCGAAAATGTCATCGAAATTAACGCCCTTGAAAATATCTTCCTGTGAATACCTCTGGTCTATACCAGCATGACCGAACTGGTCGTACTGCTGCCGTTTCTTTTCGTCAGACAGCACACCGTAAGCTTCCGAGATTTCCTTGAATTTTTCCTCTGCATCCGGCGCCTTGTTCTTATCAGGATGGTACTTCATCGCCAGTTTGCGGTATTCTTTCTTTATGTCGTCAACCGGTGCTTTTTTATCAACACCGAGTATTTCGTAATAATCGCGTTTTGTAGCCATAATTATATTGCCTGGAAGCAAAGAAAAATTAAAGGGACATGCGTATAAACCATGCAGCTATACGCATATCCATCAATTCTGGATACGGTTATTTCTTGTCGTCCTCATCAACTACCTTGAATTCTGCATCTGTAACGTCTTCTTCTTTCTTCTCCTTTCCAGCACCGGCACTTTCCTCATGTCCCCCTGCCTGCTGCTGTCCAGCCTGAGCCTGCTGGTACAGGATAGCGCTTATTGCCTGCATCTCCTTCGTGAGTTCCTCGATTGCAGCTTTTATCCGTGAAACGTCGTCAGTCTTCAAGGCGTCTTTTGCCGTCTCAACAGCGGCATTCACTTTCTGCTTCTGGTCTTCTGTGACCTTGTCGCCAAGCTCCTTCAGGGTATTCTCTGTACTGTAAATTAGAGTGTCTGCCTGGTTATGGAGTTCGACTTTTTCCCGTTTCTTCTTGTCCTCTTCCTCGTATTGTTCAGCGTCTTTCATCTTCCGCTCGATTTCATTCTTATCCATCTTAAGCGGGGCGGTAATTGTCATCTTCTGCTCTTTTCCAGTACCAAGGTCTTTGGCAGAAACATGGAGGATACCGTTGGCATCAATATCGAACGTGACCTCTATCTGCGGTATTCCGCGCATTGCAGTAGGAATACCCACAAGGTTGAACCTGCCAAGGGTTATGTTATCGTATGCCATGGCTCTCTCGCCCTGCAAAACGTGGATTTCAACAGTTGTCTGGTTATCAGCAGCCGTTGAAAAGACCTGGCTCTTCCTTGTCGGGATGGTGGTGTTGCGGTCAATGAGTTTTGTCATTATATTACCCAGCGTCTCGATACCAAGCGTAAGCGGCGTGACATCAAGCAGAAGAATATCCTTAACTTCGCCTGACAGAACGCCTGCCTGTATTGCAGCGCCCATAGCGACACATTCCATAGGGTCAACACCGCGTTCTGCGGGTTTACCGATATAATCCTCAACAAATTTCTGGACAACCGGCATGCGTGTCGGTCCACCGACAAGTATAATCTTGGAAATGTCACTTTTCTGGAGTTTCGCATCCTTCAGTGTATTCTCCATCGGCGCTTTGCATCTGTCTATTACACCTCTTACGATGTCCTCAAGTTTTGCCCTTGTCAGGGTCATGGTCAGGTGTTTCGGACCATTTGCATCCGCAGTAATAAACGGCTGGTTAATTTCAGTCGTAAGTGTTGTGGAAAGCTCGATTTTGGCTTTCTCGCCAGCATCCCTCAGCCTCTGGTTTGCAACCTTGTCCAGCCTGAGGTCTATCCCGTTTTCTTTCTTGAACTCCCCGGCAATGTAATCCACAATCAGGTTATCCATATCTGTGCCGCCAAGCTCAGTATCGCCCGATGTGGATTTTACTTCAAATACCCCGCCGCCTAATTCCATAATCGTAACATCAAGCGTGCCTCCGCCAAGGTCGAAAACCATTATCTTATGGTCGTGTTCCTTATCAAGACCGTAAGCAAGTGCTGCTGCTGTCGGTTCGTTTATAATCCTGACAACCTCAAGACCTGCAATTTCGCCAGCATCTTTGGTGGCTTGTCTCTGGTTATCATTAAAATAAGCAGGAACTGTAATAACAGCCTTATCGACTTTTTCACCCAGGAATGCCTCAGCATCCTTTTTAATCTTCTGGAGGATGAAGGATGAAAGTTCCTGTGGACGGTATTCCTTGCCCCTGAGGTTGTACTTGAAATCCGACCCCATTTTCCTCTTAAAAGCTGTAACTGTACCTTCCGGGTTTGTCACTGACTGCCTTCTTGCAGGCTCACCGACAAGTTTTTCCCCGCCTTTCGTGAATGCCACATATGACGGGAATGCTTTACCACCAACTGAAGTGCCTTCAGCAGCCTGTATAATCGCAGGTCTGTCGCCATGCATTACAGCAGCCGCTGAATTGCTTGTACCTAAATCGATTCCAATTATCTTTGCCATAATTTCACCTTATTTATCCTTTATTCTATAATTCTTCTTTGTTTTTAGATACCCTGACTTTGGAATAACGAATTACATTGTTATTGAGCATGTAACCCCGTGCGAACTCCTCAAGAACTGTATCTTCATCGCATTCATCTGTGGATGTCATCATCATAGCCTCATGCTTGTATGGGTCGAATTTTTCACCCACTGCTTTAATCGGGGTAAGTCCGTTCTTATCAAGCACGTCCTTGAACTGCTTATATACAAGTTCCATTCCTTCAATAAGCCTGTCCTTATTATCCGATTTCCCGGCATTCTCAAGTCCGCGTTCAAGGCTCTCAAATACGTCAACCAGTTCAAGTATGAGTTGCTTGTTTGCATATTTTATAAACTCGTCCCTGTCTTTATGGGTTCGTTTCCTTAAATTATCAAATTCTGCCGCCAGGCGAAGGTACCTGTCTTTTTCTTCACTAACCTGTTTTTTAAGCGATTCAAGCTCAGCTTCAGGTTTATTCCCTGTCCCTTCAATTATTTCATCAACTGTCCCCTTATCATCTTCCTTCTTTTCCTCAACTTTTTTAGTCTTCAATATACAACAACCCTCTGTTTAAATCTAATTTGTCCAAATCTCTTCATACAGCGCTTATACATTCATACCAACCCACAGCGGTTAGATTATTATTTAAGCATTATAGTATTAAAAGTCATCCCCGACATCAGGCGCCTGTATCCCGTCGTAATAATCAGCAGTATGTTCTGGTTTGACATCCATCATTCCGGTTTCTTCCGCCATCAGTATATCATCAACACGCAATATCATGTTTGCAGCGTCTGTTGCGGATTTGATTTCCTGCGTCTTTACACGCAGCGGCTCAACAATCCCAGCTTTAACCATATCTATGGCTTTGCCTGTGAAAACATCCAACCCTGCCGTAACCATACCCTTGCTGTGCTCGTTCCTGAGTTCAACAACAACGTCTATGGCATCAAGACCTGCGTTTTCTGCAATGCCTTTTGGTATTTCCAGAAGCGCCTCGGCATAAGCAATAATTGCAATCTGTTCCCTTCCGCCTACGGTAGTTGCATAAGCCCGGAGTTTCTCTGACATCTCTATTTCAGGCGCTCCGCCTCCGGGAACAATCTTACCGTCTTCAATTACCACGCCAACCACACGCAGGGCATCATCAAGTGCGCGCTCAATTTCATCAGCAACCTGCTCGGTACCGCTGTAAATCAGGATGGATACGGCTTTCGGGTTCCTGCAGCCCTCTATGTATGTCATCTTGTAGTTCCCGATACCGCGTTCTTCAACAACTTCGGCTTTTCCAAGGTCGCTTTCTTCAATATCGTCAAGTTTGGAAACAACACGTGCACCTGTTGCTTTCACAATCTTTTTAATCTCTTCTTCTTTGCATCTCCGTAAGACGTAAAGACCCTTCTTTGCAAGGTAGTGCATCGCAATATCATCAATACCCTTCTCTGTAAACACTACATTAGCACCGCTTTTAGCAAGGGCTTCCACTTTCTCTTCAACCATCCTGCTCTCTTCCAGCCTTGCTTCTTTTAAAAGTTCAGGTGAAGTGATGTTGATTTTTGAATCCATCTGTGTTTTCTTAACTTCAATACCTATATCAAGAACTGCAATTTTTGCGTTCGTAACCTTACGCGGCATGTTCTTGTGTGCCCTTGTCTTGTCAAGCACAAGACCGTGGACGAATTTAATATCCTTCAGGCTCCCGCCGCGCTGGTGGATGATGTTGATATTTTCTTTTACGTTTACCTTATTCCCTTCTTTTATTGCCTTTGCGGTTTGCACGCAAACCTGGACAAGCGGTTCAAGGGCAAGGTCAGCACTTTTTCCAGTCAATGCGGTTCTTGCAATATTTTCCAGGTGTTCTTCAGAAGTTTTAATAGCCATTCCATCAAGGATTTCAAGAGCTTTCACAGAAGCAAGACTGTATCCACGGGTAACGGTTGTGGGATGTATGCCCTGCTCAACCATTTTCTGGGCTTTGTTCAGGAGTTCTCCTGCAAGAACAACTGCGCTTGTGGTACCGTCACCTGCTTTATCTTCCTGGGTGCGGGCTATCTCTACCATCATTTTTGCGGCAGGATGCTTTATATCAAGCTGGCGCAGGATGGTTGCACCGTCATTGGTAATTACCATATCCCCGATAGGATTCACAAGCATTTTATCCATACCTTTTGGACCAAGTGTGCTCTTAACTGCTGTCGCTATTGCTTTTGCTGCTGTGATGTTTGACCCGAGGGCGTCCTTTCCGGTAGTTCTGGTTTTATTTCCATCTAAAATAATAATTGGCTGTCCTGCTAATTGTCCTGCCATAATCGATTACCTCCAAACGTAATGATGATTCTAAGTGTTTGTGGTTCTATAAATAAGTTATGCAGCAAACATACTAAATATTTTAGTAATGTATATGAGATGACACACTTGCTTTGTATAAAAGAAAATACAATACGCAAAAATAAAAAAGAAAAGCAGGCAAAATGCCCGCTTTCTTAGCTAAAAATCTACTTTTTCTCTTCTTTTGGCGGTTTGGGCGGGATAGTCTGTGTCCTGAACATATCACTTATGGTTTCTTTCGGGGCACCAGGAGCAGGTGATTTTATGTCAGTGCTAAGTCCCATAAGGTTGGCTGTAAGGACAACAAGGTCATCCACAGTAATATCTGCCTTGAGTTCATCCCTGCCATCAAGAAGGTTTCGCCTGCAGAACGGACATGCGCTTATAAGGGCTTCAGCGCCTGTTGCAACTGCATCGGTTACCCTTGCGTTTGCAACAGCCTGGGCAAGGTCAGGAATACCTGCTTTAACACCGCCGCCTGCACCGCAGCACCTCTGTTCGTCACGGTTCCTTTCCATTTCAATAAGTTCGATTCCAGGCATGCTCCGCAATACCTTTCTTGGCTCCTCGAACACACCGACATGCCTTCCAAGATGGCACGGGTCATGATAGGTGACGGTTTTCTTGAGTTCCTTCTCCCATTTTATCTTTCCAGCATCAAGCTGCTCTGCAAGGAACTGGGACATGTGCAATACTTCAAACGGAAGCTTTCCACCGTATGCGCGCGGCCAGTCAATCTTTGCAGCCCTGAAACATCCGGCACATGCGAATATCACACGTTTTGCACCTCGTGCCTTAAGTGCTTCGACATTATGGATTGCAGCCAGTTTTGGTGTGTTGTTGATATGCTGCTGACCGGTTCTTATAAGGGCTGAACCGCAGCACCATTCTTCCTCACCGAGAACCATGAACGGAACATTAAGTTTATTCATAATTCTTGCTGTACTGACACTGAGAACCTGCTGGTTATATCCTGCTGTGCAACCGATGAAATAGGCGATGTCCGCTTTCTCTGCAATCTTTATATCTTCTGTTTTCCAGACGAGCCTGTCTTTCTGGTCCTTAAGATAAGGGTTATGGTGTTCATCGATAAGTTTCGGGAAAAGGCTCTGTTTGCCATATGGTCCGTCACCGCGTTTTACAAGGTTGGCACGGGTGGATTCCCATAGTTCTATGGTATCAATACCGGCAGGGCAGACTGTTCCGCACATACCGCATGTGGTACAGTTGTAAAGGTCGTCACAGAATTTCTTGACTTCCTCATCCGGGATTTTCTCAGGACCGAAGATAGCTGCCTTTAAGCCGTAGCTTTTGTTCATGAAATCCTTCCAGCGCTGGAGTTTATCCCTCGGCTCGATGTCCTGGTTCTTTTCCCTTGCATCGTATGTCGGGCAGTATTTGACACATTCACCGCATCTGGTACATGCATCAAATTCCATTAACTGCTTTGCGCTGAAATTAACAGTATTTATTGAAGGTTGTTTTTTTGCCATTTTATTCGCCTCCATGGTTGACCAGAAGGGTCAGTGGAGCTGTCATCATGTGAAGATACTTGCTGAACGGAAGATATGCAACACAGAACAGTAATGTGAAAATTTCATGGAATAATACAGTGAAGTTGTTAAAGAATGCGGGAGGGTAATCAGAAATTACTACTCTGCTAACATCCTGTGCAACACGAATATCCTGTGCATAGAATCCTGTAACAACTACAATCAGTAAACCAATAATAAGTATCCAGTCAATATCTGCATTACGTGCCTGGATGTCCGTGCCCTTGAAGAATAATCTCCTGATGATTGCAAGAGCAATACCCGCAACAAGCATGTATCCGAACAGGTCATTCAACCCTTCGAGTGACTGCCACACGCTAATAAAGAATTCCGGACCTGAGCCTTTTATGAACGGACCGTAGAATTCTGCTGCTGCTGCAACGATAGTTAATACCAATAATCCAATCCAGCCCCAGAAAATCAAGATGTGCATGAGCCATTCAAGCTTCCTGCGCTTGAATGTGCGTCTCTGGAAAGCAACATCAAGTACTAATACTTCCAGGAATTTTCCGACGCCTTTTGCAAACATCGCACTGATGATGAATTTCAGGGCACCAAATGCACCGACCGGTTTTGTGGTACCTTCAGGGATTCCGCGTCCCCATTTGCTCAATTGTATATACATTCCAACAAGGAACAGTAGTACTGATATGATTGCAACAACTACCATTACCCTGTAATCTATAAACAGTGTATCGAATACTGTTTTTCCAAATATTTCAAGACCTTCTGACATTTTATCCTCCTATAAGTCTAAGACGGTTCATTTCCCTAAGAATCGAATTTATATTAATCTTTCGTTATAGATGCACCAGAACCAAAAGATGTAAGAAGCCGGATATCCCCGGGTTAATTATAATACATCACCGCAAAATAACGTAGTGGGTGAATTTTTTGAGTGAAATAATATACAGGGATGCAAAAATTACCGGACCGCAAGACAGCCAGCCACAGCAGGTAAAGGACATTTTCCCGCATATTTCGCCTGTGAAGAAAGGGGATATCGTTGCTATTAAAATACATCCTGGTGAGTACGGTAATACCACGCATGTAAGACCTGTTATCGTAAGGACTGTGGTTGACCTTGTGAAAGAAGCGGGCGGTATACCTTTTGTTACTGATACGACCACGCTTTACAAGGGCATGAAACTGAATGCGGCTGAGCTGATAGAAGGGGCTGCAATGAACGGTTTTACCCATGCGAGCATGAACGCGCCATTTATTGTTGCTGATGGTTTAAGGGGCGGGGACGGTGAGAAGATAATGATTAATGGACAAGCTCTTGACAGTATCACGGTAGCATCTGCGCTCGCAGGGGCTGATTCCATGATAGTCATATCACACGGGAAAGGGCATCCTGCTTCGGGATTCGGCGGCGCTGTAAAACACCTTGGTATGGGCTGTCTTGACCGCGCAGGCAAGATAAGGGTGCATGAGGTTGGAAAACCTTCAATTGACCCTGAAAAATGCATACAGTGCGGTATTTGTGTGGAAACCTGTCCGTGGGGTGCCATATCACCGCCTGAAATCGACCATTCGAAATGCTGCGGTGAATTGTCGTGTGCCGATTCATGTCCTGAGGAAGCAATCATCCCGCCGCATGATGCCACGGACAGGATGCAGGAAAGGCTTGGTGAGGCAGCGTTTGGACCTGTAAAAGCACTGGAAGGCAGGATTGGGTATATTAACTGGGTTTATGACCTGACACCAGGGTGCGATTGCTTTAATTTCTCAGGAGAGAGGTTTGTCGCAGATATTGGAATACTCGGAGGACGTGACCCTGTGGCTATTGATGCCGCAACAATAGAACTGGTTAACGAACGGATGAAAGAGAACGGCAGGTCAATATACCATATATGGGGAGTTGACCCGTGGGTACATATCAATGCGGCGCAAAGAATCGGGTGCGGAAAGAAAGAGTATAAATTAACGTGCTGATTTTGATGTTGGTACGGACATTACAAAAACTTAATAAGCACTTGAACCAAAGTATGTATTACAGATTGAGGAGTCTTAGATTTTCGTAGTGTTTAGAATGTTATAGAACACAAGAGGTTAAAACCATGTCCAAACTAAAAAAGCGAAACCTTGAAAAAAAAGGCGAAAAGAAACAACAACTTCTGGAAAATAAGCTCATTGAAAATAACCTGGAAAGTTTAACGAAAACAGACGTGGAATTAGAGGAGTTCGGGACAGAAGAATTTTGAAGATAAATATAAAGATTCTGTCAGGCGGGGTGAAAGAAGAAACACGGGATATTCCTGTGGATTTTACGTATGATGACCTGCTTGGTTCCATGGGTATCAATCCTGAGATTGTCCTTGTATTCCGAAACGGTAGCCCTGTGCCGCTTGATGAGAAAGTAACCCCCGATGATGTTGAAATCCTGCGGGTTGTGAGCGGCGGATGAATTAATTTATTATTCATCAACAGGTTTACAGGGAATAATGCAGTTAACAGATGATTACGGACGTACAATAAAAAGCCTGAGGATCTCCCTCACCAACCGCTGCAACCTCAGGTGCCTGTACTGTCATCGTGAAGGGGATAACAGGGAACTGAAAAACGAAAGTACGGCTGAGACGTTTGTGAATATAGTCAGGGCTGCAAAGGAGCTTGGGGTCAGCAAGGTAAAATTCTCAGGCGGTGAGCCGTTAATGCGTGATGATTTTGAAGACATCATACGTGCCCTTCCGGAACTAAAGGACATCTCGGCAACCACAAATGGTACTTACCTTGAAAAACGGGCACAAAGCCTTGCAGACAGCGGGCTTAACCGTGTAAATATAAGTCTTCCTTCGCTGTCACCCGAAAAATACCGGGGGGTCACAGGCGGGGATGTTAACACGGTGTTAAAAGGAATCGATGCTGCGGTTGATTGCGGACTGACGCCTGTAAAACTGAACATGGTTCTCCTGAAAGGCATCAATGACACCGGAATCGGGGATATGATGGATTTTATCAGGCAATATGACGGCAATGTTATCCTGCAGCTGATTGAACTTATGGATTTCAGGGGCACTTCAGGATATAGTGTCGATATTGACGGGGTTGAAAAATTCCTTGAATCAAGAGCTTCCGAAGTAAGGGAACGTTCCATGCACAGGAGACGGAAATATTTTATTGACGGCGTGGAAGTCGAACTTGTACGCCCGATTGACAACTCGCATTTCTGCGCCAACTGCACACGCTTGCGGGTTACTTCAGACGGGAAACTGAAACCCTGCCTGTTGAGGAATGATAATCTCGTGGATGTAAATAATAAAGAACCGCAAGAGATTACAGGACTTATGAAATTCGCAATGGGAAACAGGGAGCCTTATTATAAAGGCTGATTATCCATTTCCTATTACATACCAGGCGCAGTCCTTATTTTGCCTTTTTCCTTATAATAGCCACGTCGCCAAGGGTTGTTCCCCTGATAAAACCACTTCCGCGCTGGTCTTCCTGGGAATATCTCTCAGTCAGTTTTATGTTAAGCTCGCCCTCAAGTTTTTTCCGTAAGTTATCTTCAGGAACCAGTTCTTCCCGTTCTATTTTCCGGAGTAACATGGCTTTTTCCTTAATCCTGGCAGCAAGCTGTTCAATTGTAAAATGTTGTGATTCCCTTGCATTTTTTATAATCTGTGCATAATCCTGGTTAATCTCATCTTCAATTTTATCAAAAACATCCCGTTTCGGTTTACGCGATGAAAAAACTTTTTCTATGGGTGAGAGCTTCCTGGATACCGGCGACCATTTATCTAATGGTTTCCCGTAATGTGCACATTTACTGCAAGCATCAAGGGTGGTCCCTTCAAGGGTCACTTTAACCGTTTTCTCCTTTATTTCACTGCCACATATTTCACATTGCATCTCATCATCTCGACGAAAACTCTATATACCGTCTACGCTTAAATATCATTCGGAGACAACCATGTCCGAAATCGAGGAAAATTACACAAGCCCTGTTACAATGGGAAATGACGACTTTTCTCGCTACTTGAGAGACCGTATTAAGACACTTGAAGAAAGAAATAACATGCTCAAGGAACAGACGACAAGGATTGAGCTCGAAAAACGTCATACTGAAAACCAGAAACTAAAATATGAAAGGGAATTAAGGCAATTAAAAAGTGAACTTGAAAGACTGAAAACCCCTCCCATGGTTGTCGGCACTGTTATGGACGTTCTTGAAAATGGGAAACTTGTTGTCAGGAGCAGTACCGGACCGCAGTTTGTGGTAAACTCATCACAGTTATTGAACAGTTCGGAACTCATACCTGGCACGATGGTTTCCCTGAATTACCAGTCACTTGCGGTAATAGATATCCTGCCCCAATCACGCAATCCGTATATACAGGGTATGGAAGTTATTGACCCCTCGGAATTATCTTATTCTAATATAGGAGGTCTTAATGACCAGATACGGGAGGTGCGGGAAACAGTTGAATACCCACTCACGAGACCGGAAGCATTTGAACGTATCGGGATTGAGCCTCCAAAAGGAGTGTTGTTATACGGACCTCCCGGAACCGGGAAAACACTTCTTGCCAGGGCTGTTGCCAGCCAGACAAATGCAAGGTTTATCAGGATTGTGGGTTCAGAACTTGTCCAGAAATATATTGGTGAAGGAGCAAGGCTTGTCAGGGATATGTTTAAGATGGCAAAAGAAAAATCCCCGACGATAATATTTATTGACGAGCTTGATTCAATCGGGGCTATGCGTCTTGATACCGCAACCTCCGGGGACAGGGAAGTCCACCGTACATTGATGCAGCTGCTTGCCGAAATGGACGGGTTTGACTCGCGCGGGGATGTCAGGATAATCGCAGCAACAAACAGGCCTGATATACTTGACCCTGCTCTTTTAAGACCTGGCAGGTTTGATAGGATTATATCAATACCAATGCCTGATAAGGAAGCCAGGAAATTAATTATGGAAATACATTCCAGGAAAATGAAGCTCTCAGAGGAAATTGATTTTGAAAAACTTTCAGAGCTAACAGAAGGTGCGAATGGTTCTGACCTCAGGGCGGTTGTTATGGAAGCAGGTATGTTTGCCGTGAGGGAAGACAGGGACAGCGTTTCAATTCATGATTTCCATGATGCAATCGATAAAATAATTGTTTCATCCACTAAAAATGGTTCGCATTCTGAAGGAATGTTTGCCTGATTTAAAGGTTATGTGATAATATGAAATATTATATATTTAATATAATAGATACTATTTTAAGAATGGCAATTGTTTTCTTATTATTTTATATTGGTTTCAGGTTCAGGAGTATGGACACTGATGTTATAAAATCAAGAATTTTTTTAAAATATGACAAATTAAACCGCGCCCTGAATATTATAATATTGGTATCGCCTTTATTTTTGTTATCTGCATTTCTTGAATACCCAGGTCTAAAAATGTATTATGACGAGGATACAATACATTTAATACAGGATATTTGTCTTGTAATATTCCAGCCAGGTGTAATTTATTTCCTGTTTGTACTGTCCAAATCGTTAAATCGACCGGAGCTATGAATGGAAACAATAACGTCTTCCCTTGAGAAAATCCTTGATGACCTTGAATCAGTTGGCGGCATCGAATTATCAGCCATTGTTTCAAAACAGGGATTATTAATGGTTTCCAGGAAAACTGCTGCCGAAACGAGCAGTGAAGCTTTTGCAGCACTTACTGCAACTTTATACATGTCTGCGGAATCCACAACCATGCGTCTTAGCAAAGAGAAGCCAAAATCGGTAATAGTGGAAACCAGTGATAAGCACCTTATAACCTATGCAGCTGGTCCTGATGCGTTGATTGTGGTTCTTGTCGGGGATGAAGGTTTTATCGGCTTGATACTGAACGAATTGAAAAAAGCATCTGAGAAAGTCAGGGCAATCCTGTAATATGGCTGAAAGAGCATATCAATCCCGTACTAAAGGAATACACTAAATCCCGCGTTTCATTCTCGAAACACCCTTACTGACCTTAAGCATCAGGCTGTCTGGTACCGAATCCAGAAGTTCGGGTGTAAGTAAAACCGCCCTTGTCCATGCATATACTGCCTTATCCACACTTCCGAGTTCATGATAAACACAAGCCAGCCCTTGGTAAGCCTCTGTTAATCCTGGTGCTGTCCTGACAGCTTCTTCAAACTCAACAACAGCCTCATCGTACTTCCCAGACACTGCAAAAAGGTTTCCGAGATTATTATGCGCCAGTGCATAATCAGGGTCGATTCCCACTGCCTCCTTGAACTTTTCGATAGCCTCGCCGGTCATGTCCAGTTCTGCATAAATATTCCCGAGATTGTTGTAACCGCCTGCAAAACCAGGGTTGCGCCTGACAGCTTCTTCCAGTTCCATGATAGCCTCGTCATACCGCCCGAGCGAGGCGTAAATATTCCCAAGGTTGCTTCTGGCTTCTGCATATCCAGGATACATCCCGGCGGCTTTATGAAGCAGTTTTATTGCCTTATCTGTATCCCCGTTTTTAAACATGGCAACAGCAAGGTTATTATGTGCTTCAATGTATCCGGGATTCAGCCTGATAGCTTCTTCCAGTTCGTTAATTGCTTCCCCGAACTTCCCGACCCTGTCATAGGTGTTACCGATGTTGTTATGGATGTTGTGGCAAAGACCAATGTGGTGTGTAGCCTGGAAGAAAGGATAATACTCGTTCACAAGTCCTGATGTTTCATCATCCGCAAAAGATACGTTTTCTTTAACGGTATAATAATCACCGTCCTTTGAAAAAATATCCCATTTTAGTTCTTTTATGGAATCTATACTGAAATCCACAAAAATCATCGAGTCCTGTGAGAAACTGTCGATTAATAGGAAAACATGCTGACCTCCGCTTGCTGCTTTAACATCAGGCAGGAGGCATTTCAGGAGTATGTAACCAAGCTGGGTTATGGCAGCACATGATGCAAGAAGTTCCATTTCTTCAAGTTTCTCATCTCCTGGAAGACCGGATTTCCCGATAACTGAAAAGATGTCTTCTTTCCTGAGATTCAAGCCGTTTACAAGAAGCATGATAAGCGGCGCGGGATAATCCGGGCGGTAAAATCCCTTGTCCTCAAGGCTGACCATGAGTTCTTTCAGGGACTTTACCAGGCTTCCCGTATCTTTTTCCTGTAATGCTTTATCAACAGCCTGCTTTGTCTTATCAAATCCAATAGCATCGAATAAAACATCAAGTTCACCGATTATGCCGGTTATCGCGGTTTCGTGGTAACCGAGATGTAGAAGAAGGTTTTTGAGTCCTGGGAATGAATCTGTTCCTGTCATTTTTATGTGATGTTTATTTTCCTGGGTAAAATCAACGTCAGTTCATTCACGAATAAATAAATGGCGCCGAGGGGGAGATTTGAACTCCCGTGGGGCGAAGCCCCACTGGTTTTCAAGACCAGCGCCGTAGGCCGCTTGGCTACCTCGGCATAATGCTTCTGCATGATAGTCACCATTGCATATTAATATTACCTACATCAGGGGTTACAACATCACATAAAATCGGCTGTGGGGCAGAATTAGTTCAGGTACCGGTTCAATAAAAAGGGCGGTAAAGTTAGCAGAATATTTTTGACTGAATATATGCCCTGCAAAATTGCGGAATTAAGATTCCAAAAGATCTAATACAACCCTTCATTATCAATCTGTACCTTCGCCATCGAAACGGCAGGCTTTGTATAATCCTTCCTGCTGAGCTTCCCGCCAGTCAGCCACCCGATAATCCCTTCTTCATACCCGATGCCAAGCCTGCCGGAAATAGGCGCAAATGCCTCGGAAATCGTAACCCCTTCATCAACGACCTTTTTCGTACAATCCGGCGGGTACTCAAAAGCAGGACCCAATCCAAGAAATACCCTCTTTCCGTTATAGATGGCACAACAGCAGAAATTCATGTAACCACTCACAGTCCCAGGCACCTGTGAAATCCCATCCTCAATACCCACGGAATAATCACAATCCACGAAAACCGCCTTTGCCCTGTTAACCGCACCCTCTATTATTTCATCAAGACAAAGAGGCTGCTCACGAACACCTGAATCACACGCAACGCCTTCAACACGGTATAAAGGAAAAACCTCTTTCACAGCATCAATCTTATTCCTGTTTATGGAAGCGACAATAATACGTCTCGTTTTGTTCATAATTGTTCAATAGTTCATCACTTTTTTTCATCCATTTTCTTAAAAAGCTTGATAAAATACTTCCATCCTGTCTTGCACAGGTGCTTCCTGCCTTTCATGTCTTCCCTCACCCAGTCCATAAGGTAAAAAAACTGTGCCTTGTACTCATCCACCGTTTCCTCTACAATCGGCGGCGGATTAGGCACACCAAGCTCCCTGAGATACTCATTGAACATGTTTTCACCCGCCTGCTGCGCGTAACCGTCAATTCTGGTAACCGTGACATTGTACCCTTCATCCTCCAGCCACCGCGCAGAACTGTCATGGATACAGCCTGAACATATCTCAATCTCCTCGTCCTTTGCCACGTTAAGTTTCCTGACACCATCTTCCACGATCTCCCTTGCACCTTCAAGATACGTCTTTTTCTTAAACGCCTTTAACCGGAAATGGTCGATGGGAATAATATCGTAATGTATCTCGTTGGTTTCCTTGCGAAGAACTATGATACCCACGCCACCCACAGGTGCACCCCAGCCCTGGTCATCTATCTGGATAGTCATTCCTTGATGTGATGGAGCGTTTAATATTTATCGATTCCGTCAGGATAGCCTGCGCAATTCTGTGCATTTTATTACTGGCTTTATAACCATAACAATATTTATGAAGAATGCTTCCTATGAATATACGGGTTATGAAAACCATAGAATTACTTTCTTTAATCCTTGTATTATCACTTGCAGTTCAGGGATGCATAGGGGAAACACCAGAAGAGCCAGCTACGCCAGCCGCAATACCGAATGAAACTGTAACTGCGGAACCAACCGGAACCGCCAGTTTTACTCCAGCCGTCACCCCTGAAGCCGCACCAGCATACGATAGTGGAATACCTGTCACGTATATCTTATCGATTGACAGCATTAATGGTTTTAAAAAGATACGGGCATTCAAAGACAGTACTTATGTTCCCCTGCCACCGGATTTTGACATATTGAATTTCACAATAAAAAATGGCGATAGTGTCAGGTGGGTGCATGACGACAGTTATAACTTCCCACTGACACTTGTCAGCAACGAAGGATTATGGACAAACCGCACCGCATACCTGCGCTGGCAGGATAGCAGGTTCGAATACGCATTTAATGAAAGCGGCACGTATTCATTTTCAATTAAAGGTTATCCACGCCTCAAGAACCAGACAATCGTGGTAACAGAATCCTGATGCATTTATCAAAATACTTTTTAACTACCATCAATAATTATGATAACATGAAATTATTCGGCGTCCTCGGTGACCCAATCTCACATAGTCTATCACCTGTTATGCACAATGCCGCATTCTGCGCACTTGGAATGGACTGTTCATACCATGCATTCAGGGTAAAGCCTGATAGCCTTGAATACGCAATAAAAGGCGCCGGAGCGCTTGGCTTTGGCGGGCTTAACCTGACAATCCCGCTTAAGGAAAAAGCACTTGGTATTGTTGAGCCAACTGAAATGGCAAAGAATATCGGTGCAGTGAATACCGTGGAGCTCAAAAATGGGATTGTGGGGCATAATACAGACGGAATCGGGGCACAGATGGCGCTTACAGACCGCGGCATCGGTATAACAGGCAAAAACGTTCTGGTACTTGGCGCAGGCGGTGCAGCCCGCGCCATTGCGTTCCAGCTTGCAAAAGACGGGGCAAGTGTGACTATTGCCAACAGGACAGTGGAACGGGCGCAAGCACTTGCTCGCGATGTCAGCAAAATTGGTGATGTCAGGGCATCGGGTTTTGATGGCTTGAAAGAGATGATTCGGGACACTGACGTTCTTATAAACTCAACTTCTGTTGGCATGTCCCCCAACACGCCAGGAACCCTTGTAACATCTGATATGATGCACCCTGACCTTACGGTTTTTGATATTGTTTACAACCCACTGAAAACACGTCTGCTCCTTGAAGCGGAAAAGGCAGGTGCTGCCACAATAGACGGTGTTATGATGCTTGTTTACCAGGGCGCAGAAGCGTTTAAAATCTGGACTGGTATTTCACCGCCAGTTGATGTTATGGAAAAAGCTGTAAGGGATGCGCTTGGTTCCCAGCATAATGTTGCTGGAGCTTGTGTGGGGGTATGATGCCGCCATCATACCACTTCGGGTTCTCCAGAGGCGCGAACTCCAGATTCTCCCTTCTGGAGCGGGAATCCACGTATGGCGGAAAACCGCCATACGTGTCTACGCTCTTCTCCAGAGGCTCAACTCTGGGGGGGATGCTTTTATGAAAATACTTATCATAGGAGGAACCGGTGATACAGGGCGCTGGTTTGCCAGGTTCTACAAAAAACACGGGTTTGACGTCGTTGTGTGGGGTGTCAACAAGAGACACGATATCGCAGGGGAACTCGGGGTCAGGTTTGCAGATGACCTTGACAGTGAAATAAGCTCAAGCGATATTGTCATGATATCCGTGCCAATTAACATCACAGAAAAAACCATTCGTGACATTGCCCCGAAAATGCCAAAGGGAAGCCTTCTCATGGACATCACATCCATTAAAACAGGGCCCCTTGCCGCCATGGAAAAACATGCACCACGTGGTGTTGAAATACTTGGAACACATCCCATGTTCGGACCTTCCATACCTGATATAAGAGGACAGATTGTTATCCTGGTGCCTGTTGGGGGGAAGTGTTCAAAATGGCTCCCTGTTATCAGGAACCTCTACGAGGAAAACGGTGCGCAGATTGAGGTAATGGCTGCAAAAGACCATGACAGGATGATGGCTGTCGTGCAAGGTCTCACGCATTTTGCTTACATATCAATCGGCTCAGTGCTGCGGGAACTCGAATTCGACGTGGCAGAATCAAGGCGGTTCATGAGCCCGATGTATGATATAATGCTTGACCTTGTCGGGCGGATACTGGCGCAGAACCCGTACCTGTACGCCATGATACAGATGAACCCTGAAGTCGAGAAAGTCCACAAGGCATACATCAAGCAATGTAACCTGCTTGCAGAAACCGTGAAAAACAGGGATATCGAAAGTTTCGTTGATGTCATGAAAAAAGCAGCAGCACATTTCGGTGATACGGAATCAGCCCTTCGGCGGTCTGAAAAACTTATCGGGACAAAAATCGCAGAACATGAGGAACTTGTGCGCTCAATCGGCAGGGAGCGTGCCCTTAAACATATCTATTCGGGAGTCGTACACTACGGGATTGTCAGGAAACTAACATCAAGAACAGTAACACTTGAGCGCACAGGTAAGACAACCGAACTTTTAATTGAGAATGTCAGGCTGTTAAACGACAATGAACTATTTAACTGGAAAGCGGAAAACCTCAGGAATGTGAGCCGCGACATATCTGTTTTCATACCGCACGGTTCAAGCCCTGACGTTATAAAAGACGTGATTTCAGGCACATGCAGCGTGTTGTCTGTTGAAATAATTGATATTTACAACAAGCAGGAAAAAACCAGTGTAACGTACAGGCTCACGATTCCTGGTGATAATGATACTGCACATGTCCAGGCAGATGTTGAAAAACTCCTCAAAGGAATTGGATGTACTGTCAGGTAAGGTTTATTATAATCTGACACCCTAAACAGGAGTGATTATCATGGTAGAGAAAACAACTGTTAGACCAAATGTCAGGGAAATGAAAATTAAGGATGTGCTACATGTGGGTACAGAGGAAAAGGGTGAAATATTCACTGTAACAAAACTTGGTGACAACACATTTATTCAATTCCAGAACGGCGAACTCAGGGAATACGGCAAGTCCGTTGTGGCTAAGAACATCTATACTTTTGCAGAAAGAACAAACGGGGTACAGTACTGGATAACTCACGACGAAGATTGAGT
Source organism: Candidatus Methanoperedentaceae archaeon HGW-Methanoperedenaceae-1 (assembly GCA_002839545.1). GTDB lineage: Archaea > Halobacteriota > Methanosarcinia > Methanosarcinales > Methanoperedenaceae > Methanoperedens_A. The sequence continues at coordinate 406 of PGYG01000008.1, read as the reverse complement.
GCCTGATTAAAATTTAAAGCGTTTTAATGGCAGCATCCACAAGTTCCTGTGTTATTTCAGGCAATATCCTGCCATAGTTTTTGTGTTTTCTCGGTTTGCAGTTTTCAAGTGCATAAGCGAAAATAATCGGCAGCCCGACAGTAGCGTCAATATACGGAACCACGTTCCCTTCCCCTGCTTTCGGTATTTTGCCCCATGATTTACCTTCGTTTATGGTCGCGCCTGACAGCCCGCCTGCATCAGGGCGGTCAACCGTTACCTGTATGACATAATTCTCACCAGGGCATTCCATCCCGATAATCTGTGAAATCATTGGTCCTGTCTGCTGGAGGAAGTTCTTGGGTGCGCCGCCGCCAACCTCAAGCGCGCCTCTTGTTATGTTTTCATTCATGCTGTGAAACACTAT